>CANJZR010000024.1 GCA_947479075.1 Planctomycetaceae bacterium | reverse complement strand
TCGACGACTCCGCGTGTGCGGCATCCGGGTTGAAGCTGATGCAGCGAGTCGGCCAGCTGTTTGAGCTTATCGCGGATGACATCATGGTAGTCGCGAGTCCCCTGGGCGTAGCGGGCGATGCGCGGGGCTGGTTGTGTGTGTGTGTCCGCGCCCGACTCGCGACGACTGGCACCGCCACTGCCGTAGACCAGTCCCAGCATCACGACGCTGCGCACCTGAGGCAGGACATGCTCAGGGTGTTGATAGGCGTCCTTTCGCCTCTCGATGTACTTCATCTCTCCGGCGAAGCCACGGGCCAGCCACTCGTCGAGTTTCTCCCAGGTGCCGGCTCGGATGGCGGGGGCGATGCCGACCAGTTCGAATCCGATCGCGGTGGCTCGCTCTTTGAGTGCTGCGGAAAGAGTCGACCTGTCACTGGGAGCGTGCGCTGTACTCGATGAGGAGGGGACGAGATCGGACATGGCGTATGAACACACTCTGAATCCATGCCGTCGGGAGGGCGAGGCTCCTGCCGAGCCGCCGTTGCGAACGGACGTTTTCTTTTGCTCGCGGCTCAGCAGGAGCTTCGCCCTTCCACCCTGACTTCGGTACTGTGACTGAAACCTAGTGGTGGCTGTGCGAATCGTCCGGGAATGTGCCGCTGCGGATCTCGCTGGAGTAGGTGCGGACCGCCTGCTGGATGGTGTCACGCAGCTGGGCGAACTGTTTGACGAACTTGGGGCGGAATCCGCTGAGGCCGAGCATGTCGGGGGTGACGAGGACCTGGCCATCGCACTCGGGACCGGCCCCGATGCCGATGGTCGGGATGGTCAGCTGCTTGGTGATGTCGGCGGCGATCTGTCGCGGGATGAGTTCGAGGACGATGGAGAACGCTCCCGCCTGTTCCGCAGCCTTGGCATCGGCGAGCAGCTGGTCGGCGTCGCGCTGGACGGCGGAGTGACGGCCGAACTTGCGAACCGATTGCGGTCGCATGCCGACATGGGCCATCACGGGAATCTCGACACGGTGCAGGGCGGCGATCGTATCGGCCTGGGACTCGCCGCCTTCGATCTTCACAGCGCTGGCCCCAGTCTCCTTGAGGATCCGGCCCGCGTTGCGGATCGCCTGACGCGGGGAGACTTGATAGGTCATGAACGGCATATCGACGATGACCAGTGCCCGCTGCGTGGCCCGTGTGACCATCTTCGCGTGGTAGATCATCTCGTTGAGCGTGACGGGGAGTGTGGTCTCTTTCCCCTGCACGACCATCCCGAGCGAGTCCCCGACCAGCAGGGCATCGACATCCGACTCATCAAGCAGCTTCGCCCACAAGGCATCGTAAGCCGTCAGGACGCTGAGCTTTCGCCCCTCGGCCTTCGCCTTGACGAAGTCGGGGACAGTGATCAATCGAGATGGTTTGGAAGGAGTCGCGCTCATCGCCGGTCTTTGGGGCTGGTGATGTCAGAAGTGGTGAGAAAGCATTGTGACATGAGGGGACACATTTTCCGAGTCGGCGGTTCGGAACACCAACTGAACCGCGGAGTTACCGAGTCAAGAAGGAGAGAACCAGATGCTTATCACATTTGTAGGGTCACTTCAGCATCGTTCCTTCCCTCATAATCTGCGTAAATCCTCTTAATCTGTGGACCAATTCTTCCCATGATCAATCGGAAGCCAGCTCTTAATCACCATAGACGAGGTTATTGGTGAATCGATGGCACAATTGAGGCCAAACACAGCAAAGGCATGATCCACAGATTAAGAGGATTAACACAGATTGTGAGTTTGAATCTCGTGATCAGGCTCTGGTTTGTGAACGAACTCGAAACAAAGGCCAAACCCAACGGAATCATGGGTTGGCCCGCAGAGCAGCTGGTCTGACCCTTCGGGAGGATCTGGCAGAGAGTGGTGAACAGAACTGGCCCCACGTGGAAAAAGAAGATATAAATTCTGGGTGATGCGATGCGCCCTCGCCCTTTTTGACCGGAGTTCTGTTCGATGTTCAGCATTCAGGCCCGTGGAGCTCGGCTCTGCGACCAGATTGATCGTCGAGAGGTACTCCGCGTGGGCGGATTGGGGATCTGCGGGCTGTCGTTGCCGCAGCTGTTGGCCAGTCAGTCGGCTCGAGCGGCGACAAGTGGGTCGGCGATCGGCCAGACTTCCCATGGTCGGGCGAAGTCGTGCATCGTTATTTTCCTGATGGGCGGGGCTCCACAGCATTCGACCTGGGACCCCAAGCCGCACGCCCCCGACAATGTTCGCGGAGTGTTCGCACCGATCTCGACATCAGTTCCCGGGATCCAGTTTGGCGAGCTGATGCCACGGCTGGCTCAGCGGGCCGACAAGCTGGCGGTGCTGCGGGCGATGTCGACGTTCGATAACGCCCACTCGTCGAGCGGGTATTACATGCTGACTGGGCGGCCGCATGCTCCGATGAATGCCGAGAATGTGAACCCCGGGGCTCCGAACAACTACCCGTCGTGGGGAGCCTTGGTGCAGCGCATGCTGGAACCACGCGGACGCCTGCCCAGCTCGGTACGGCTGCCGAATCAGATCTTCAACACCGATGGCTCGGTCTGGCCGGGGCAAGATGGCGGCATGCTCGGTCGCAGCTGTGACCCGTGGCTGTTCAAATGCAAACCGTCGTCACCCGATTATCACATCAGTGAGTTCCAGCTGCCGGAGAGCATGTCGCTCAACCGGCTGGCGTCGCGGCGGGAGTTGATGCGGACGCTCGATCAGGGCTGGTCGCACCTGCGGGGCGAGAGCAAGCTCAACAGCTTCTCCACACAGCAGGGGCGGGCCCACGAACTGCTGTCGTCATCGGTCTCCCGCGGGGTCTTTGATCTGGAGCAGGAGAGTCCCGAGACTCGGGCTCGGTACAGCGAAACTCCCTTCGGACAAAGCTGCCTGCTGGCGCGCCGGCTGGTGGAAGAGGGCGTGCGACTGGTGCAGGTGAACTGGTACCGCGGGCCCGAGGAGCCTTTCGATGCCCCGTGCTGGGACTCGCATGTCAAAGAAGCGGACCGGCTGAAGAACGTCCTGATGCCGCCGACCGATATGGGGATCTCCGCGTTGCTCGACGATCTGGCGGATCGCGGATTGCTCGATGAAACGCTGGTTGTCTGCATGTCGGAGTTCGGGCGATCGCCGCGAATCAACGGCAATGCAGGACGCGACCATTGGGGCTCGGTCTTCTCGGTGGCGCTCGCCGGTGGAGGAGTCCGAGGCGGTGTGGTGCATGGGGCGTCCGATGAGATCGGGGCGTTTCCCAAGCAGGGTGTGGTGAAGCCCGAAGACCTGACCGCGACGATTTTTCACTGCCTGGGATATTCGCCCGAGACCGAGTTTCATGACACAGTGGGGCGTCCCTACGTGATCAGCCAAGGCCGACCAATCGACCAGATTTTGATTTAGGACACTGTCGATGCTGAATCTTCCGCAATCACGACGACGAGCGCTGCAGGTTGGAACCGCAGGTGTTCTCGGACTGTCGATGCCGCAATGGATGGCGATCCAGGCCGCCGCTTCTCCAACGGCAGGGCGACCGGCTGCGAAGAATGTCCTCGTGATTCTGGAGCAGGGTGGTCTGTCCCATATGGATACCTGGGACCCGAAGCCGAATGCTCCGGTCGACCATCGCAGCCCGCATCGGCCGATCGCCACCAATGTGCCGGGAATTCAGTTCACCAGCCTGTTGCCGCGCACGTCGCTTCTGGCGGACAAGCTGTCGGTGATCCGTTCGATGTGGCACGCGAAGGCCGGAGCGAACGGACACCCGGACGGCACGCAGTATGCGCTGTCGGGATCGCTGCCGACGAATCCCATGGAGATGCCGGACATCGGTTGTATCGCGACGCGGATCCTCGGGACCGAGTGTCGCGAGCTTCCGCCGTACATCATGGTGCCGGGGAATGATGAGCAGCACACGTCCTCCCGGACGGGGTTTCTTCCCGCAGCTTCGCGCGTGTTCAAAACAGGAGGGAGTGACTTATCTCACCCCGATTGGCGTGTGGCCGACCTGCAGCCGCTGTCGGAGAATGTCGGAACCAGGTTCGACCGTCGGCGCGAGATGCTGCGTTCCATCGACGAGGGATTTTCGCGAGGGAACGAAGTTCTCGGGATGAGCCGGTTCTATCAGCAGGCGTACGACACGCTGACCAGCCCCCGTGTGGATCAGGTGTTCAACGTCTCGAACGAGTCGCCAGAGACTCGTGATCTGTATGGCAAGGGGCATCGCGGGGCGTGCTATCTGGTGGGGCGGAAGCTGATCGAGGCCGGGGTGCGATTCGTCACGGTCGATGTCCGCTGGCCGTTCAACGATGATGTGCCTGGCGGGACGAATCTGAACTGGGACCATCACGACTTGATCTACACGCCAGGCTCCTGCGGTACCATTCGCGACAAAGCCGGTGGGGAAGGGCGGTACGGCATCGGTCACTGGGTCATGATGGGCAGTACCGACCATGCGTTTGCGGGACTGATCGCCGACCTCGATCAGCGTGGGCTGCTGGCGGAGACGCTGGTCTGTTTTGTGACCGAGTTCGGGCGGACGCCACGTTTGAATAAGTTTGCAGGCCGCGACCATTGGACGAACGCCTATTCGATCGTCCTGGCTGGGGCAGGAGTTCCCGGCGGTCAGGTGATCGGTGTGACCGACGAAGAGGGCGGGTACGTCCTCGACGCTCCGTACACCCCCGAGAACTATGCAGCCACGATCTACAGCAAGCTGGGGATCGATCTGGAGAAGCCGCTGTACACGAATACGAACCGCCCGGTGTTCTTCGCTCAGGGAGCCGAGCCGATCAAGGGTGTGTGAGGCAGACGCTGTTCGGCCACGCTGCTTGCCGTTTCTGATCGAAAGCCGGGGAAGTTTTACCGCAGAGGGCCGCTGAGGATCGCAGAGTAGGGATAAATATGAGCCTCCTCATTCCTCTGCGTAACTCTGCGGCCCTCTGCGGTGAAATTATTCTTCCTCGGAAATAAAGCCGCATTGCCGAGGTGAATCGTCATGAGGACGACTCGATCCAGGGATCGTTGTTCTCTCTCCGGAATGGGGTAGAGTGCGGGAATTGACAGGAAGTCCCCCCGACCAGAACGATGACATGCATTACACGTATTCAGACATCTCCAAGATGATCGATCATTCGCTGTTGATCCCGACGATGACCGAAGCGGATCTCATTGCGGGAATCGAACTGGCGAAGGCGTATGATGTGGCCAGTGTCTGCATCATGCCATACGCGCTGCCGCGATGTGTGGAGATGCTGCAGGGAACGACCGTCAAAGCGAGTACGACGATCGGCTTCCCGCATGGTGGTCATACGACCGCGATCAAACGGGCGGAAGCGGAGCAGGCCATCGCCGACGGCTGTGAAGAACTCGACATGGTGGTCAACATCAGCCAGGTGTTGAGCCACAACTGGGGATATGTTCGAAATGACATCGCCGCGGTGATCGACGTGGCACACGCCGCAAACCGTCAGGTCAAAGTGATCTTTGAGAATTGTTACCTGTCGGATGAACACAAGATCGAGCTCTGCCGGATCTGTTCGGAGCTGAATGCCGACTGGGTCAAGACTTCGACGGGGTATGGAACCGGAGGGGCGACGCTGGATGACCTGCGTCTGATGCGGAAACATGCTGCCCCACATGTGGCGATCAAAGCGGCGGGAGGCATCCGTGATCTCGACACGCTGCTGGCTGCTCGCGAGCTGGGAGTCAGTCGCTGTGGAGCGAGTCGAACGCGGGAGATTCTCGACGAATGTCGATCCCGCCTTGGACTGGATCCCATCCGAATGAGCGGACACACGTCACTCCCCAACGGATACTGACTCCAGCTGCATGGAACTGGGGACGTGTGCGGGGGGGGGCTGGTCGACCAAAAGAAAAACCCCGTCTTGTCAGACGGGGTTTTGCGGATGTTACGTCGTTTCGTAACAAAAGTTGCGGGGACAGGATTCGAACCTGCGACCTCGAGGTTATGAGCCTCGCGAGCTACCGGGCTGCTCCACCCCGCGTTGTGTTCGCCAGTCGAACGAGTCGCTGGTGAGATGAGAACTATATCGGTTCAAACTGGGAAGTCCAGCAGCATTCTCGAAGTATTGTCCGGGAATGCCAGTCGATACGCAGAAAGCCCAGGTGGGTCACCTGGGCTTCGAGCTGAGTGTTGATGTGTGGCCATTGCGCAAGACACACTCCCACCACCGGAGTTCACGGCGGGACATGTTCAAGTTGTTGCAAGACCCACAGCTGCAGCGTTAGATCACGCCGCCGTGTGTGCGATAGGGGGTCGCCAGATCGGGCAGGTCAAAGCCCCAGATCCGGTCCCAGATTTCTGGAATGTGCCGGTAGGATTCCGACTGATAGATCAACTGACGTACGCGGAAGTCAGGATTGGGGCTCCAGATCGGGACAATACAGCCGACCTGAATACTCATGAGAAGTGCGAACAGCAGACTTGTGGTGATCTTACGCATTGGAGAGTTCCTCCCTGACTCCGGTCGGCATCGCAATTCAGTGAGAGCGGTCATCGCACTTCCGAATCGCGGCGGTCGGTTGACCGCATGCTCACAACGCTCCGGCGTTGTGTTCCCGGATTCCCCAGAGGGGAGACTTACTCCATCGTCGTCGAAGAACCATCCTGTACAGGTGGTTGCGACAAAGGAGGAGTGTCTGTAACTGAACTTCCCACGTCGATGTCATCGTCGTCATCGTCTGCTTCGAAGTTGCCATCCGGAAGGATCGCTCCCCTCTTCTCCAGCAGGAGGACTTGTTCCTCCATCTCTTTGCCGGGCTTAAAGGTTACGACGTACTTCTCGGCGACTTCCACGCGTTCGCCGGTGCGAGGATTGCGAGCCTTGCGGGCCGCTCTCTTCTTCACCTCGAACACTCCGAAATTGCGCAACTCGATTCGATGCCGAGAGTCATCCACCAAGGTGGCGATGATTGCCTCGAACGTCTTCTGGACCACTTCTTTGGTCTTCAGTTGAGTCAGGCCACACTCTTCGGAAATCGTTTTGACAATTTCTTTCTTCGTCACGACGACGCTCTCCCGCAGTCGAACCGCTGGAATCTGACAGACACTTGTCGTCCCATGTTACTGGAACCACGTCCCAAGTGTATTGCCAACTTCAAGTTAGTGTCAAGATGCGGGTGTGTGAGGAGTTCAGGTGTCCGCCAGAGAGTTCCTACGAATGAACTCTCAAACGGTACAATCCGAGCCAAACTCAATATCGGTCGAGTCGCACTGACGAAATCAGCAAAACTGGAATAATCGTTAAATGTTGCCTAAATAGAATCGCTGTTCTGCGGCCTTAACTCTTTATCGGATCTCGTTTTACTTAAATATTACAGGCGTCGGACTGAGTCTGAATGACCTCCAGAGAGTGCAGTTTTCCCTGTCCAGCCCCGGGGCATACATCGCAAGTCCTTTTCCAGGAAGTGGTAGTGTCAATATTTGACGGCCAGAATGGCCATGTTCGGCATTGAATTGGGCGGTCTGCGTAAATCTGGCAACCACGGGTCTGGGGGTCAAGAAAGACACAGTCACCGTTCGGATAGTCGCGCAGACTCCAACGATTTCCGATCAGTTTGGTGTGCAAAAGTCGGACTTCTCCGACCGTTTTTTCCAGGGCGGATGCAATTTGGTTGAGTTCCTCGTCAGTAACCCAGACTGCTCCAGGGCCCCCGGTACAGCAGTCACCACACTGAGTACATTCAAATTTCAGGCCATCCGCATACCACAGCTGCCGGTCTGCTCCAGCAGTTCTATCGCCTGATTTATTAGAACCATCGTTACTGTGCGTCTGACCGCCCGGAAGCGAATGACTGCCAGTATCGGCTTGATTCGTATCGTTGTTCTGACCGGGTCTGATCGGCACTTCTGTCGTCTCCGTGCAATTGATCGCGTTGTTGAATCTCTTGATGCAATCTCGCATCACAGCGTGACCTAGGGCTCATCGGATGTCCGAACTCAAGGAGGTGGACGGACAAATGCATGAGGCTCCGCGAGGGATTAGGTTATGCTGGTGCTCAGTCGCAAACAGGATGAAAAGATTATCATCGGTGACTCAATCACGTTGATGGTCGTCGCGATACAAGGTGACAAGGTTCGTCTGGGCATTGAAGCTCCGAAGGATGTCTCCATCCACCGGGAAGAAGTGTATCAGGCGATCCAGCGGGAAAGACACGACCACGAGCCTCAGGATTCCTAATCCGTTCTGGATGTCCTGATTCGCTCGGATCGACTTTCTTCCGCGTGAAATCAAACACCCCGACTTGGCCGACCTCATCATCTGAGATGGGCCAGGGCGGGGTTAGGTTTTTTGGTAGACCACTCCGGTATCAATCCGCTGAAAACCCGCTGAGACCAGGGCCCGTACTGCCATCGGGCTGCTGTCGGGGGCGTGGATTTCTGCGTGATGGAAGTGGTCCTGGCGTAAGCTGCGAACCACCTCAATGAGCAGCGTCTGACCGTATCCCTGGCCGCGACAGCTGGGAGCGACCCGCATGTCGACAATGCCTACCGACCGGTTCTGCCAGGCATCTTCGTAGTGGTCCAGCGGTGTGACGCTGACGCTGGCGATCGGCTCGCCGGTGCGTTTCATCTTCAGGCAATAGCGAACGGAATCTGTCCGTCCCAAGTGCGTGTAGTACCACCAGTTCGGTGACTCTGACGTTTCGAGAGTCACCAACTCCGTTTGCCGCCGGATCAGCACGCTACGCATTGTCGTCGGGTCACGTGGAACGGTCAGGTCCCGCTGATAGACACCGTGCTTTTCGAACTCGGTGTACCCCAGCTTCTGCAGAAACGGCTGTCCGAGCGGATCGCTCAGCAGGAATCCCGAAGGACGGCACCCTCCGTAAAGTCCAAAGAAAAATGGATCGAGTCCACGTGCCGGACCGGCCAGAATCCGCTCGACCGATTTTTCCTGCAGGTAGGTTTCAGCCCTGTGGATCAGCTCGGTCCCGATTCCTTTTCGCCGGTAGGCAGGAGCCACAACGACCGCGCAAATCACGCCGGTCGTCCGATCAAGCTGAGAGCGATCTTCCGTGGCCCCAAGGCCGGAATGCACGAGACCCACGACTTCCTGGCCGTCCAGTGCGATCGTGAGACCAGCGGGATCGAAGTAGGGCTGGCCGTAATTCAGATCTTCAAACGCATCGATGGAACGGGGTAAGGCCGCTCCGCGTCCCATCTGGCTTTCGCACCAGAGCTTCCAGATCCCGGGGGGATCGAAGTTTCGGAAGCAACGGTACTCGATCAAGGATCGACTCCTGTACGTCACAGACGGCGATTCAGCGGCGACAGCTGATTACTTCGCGGCGGCAATCACATCGTCTGCCGTCATGTGCAGTTCTTTCATGACGGTGTCGCCGGGGGCACTGATGCCAAAACGATCGATGCCGATGATCGTCCCTTCATCGCCCACGTACTTCCACCACAGACCGCTGACGCCCGCCTCGATGGCGATTCGCTTCTTGCAGCTCTTAGGAAGCACTTCGTCGCGGTAGGCCTGCGGCTGGCGGTCAAAACGCTCGAAGCAGGGGAGCGAGACGACTCGCGTCCCCGGCCCCAGTTGTTCCGAGGCCTTCATGACGTGCTGCAGTTCGCTACCCGTGGCCAGCAGGATCTTGTCCAGCTTGGCGGTTTCCTTCTTCGCGATGTAGCCGCCGAGGGCGACTCCTTCACGACGTGTCTTGACGGGGATCGAGTTCTGCGAGGGAATGTTCTGGCGGGTGAGCAGCAGAACCGTCGGGCCATCGGTCTTCAGCAAGGCAGCTGCGAAGGCACCGGCGGTCTCTTCTGCGTCACCGGGGCGAATCACGTCGAGGCCGGGAATGACACGGAGTCCGCTGCAAGTTTCGACCGGCTGGTGGGTTGGGCCGTCTTCACCGACACCGATCGAATCGTGCGTGAAAATGTAAAGTGTCGGCAGGTGAGCCAGTGCTGCCAGGCGAATTGATGGTCGCAGATAGTCGGCGAAGACCGCGAACGTCGCGCCGCTGGCCCGGAAGATGCCGTCGTAGGCGATCCCGTTCATGATCGCGCCCATGCCGTGTTCGCGAATTCCGAACCAGATGTTCCGACCGTCGGCCGTCCCCGACTGGGGCTCGAAGTCCTTGCCACCCTTGATGTAGTTCTTCGTCGAACCGTACAGGTCAGCACTGCCGGTGACCAGCGTGGGGATGGCCTTGGCAATCGGCTGCAGCACGTCGCTGCCCGCCTGCCGCGTGGCGATCTTGGCATCGGCCGGAAATTCGGGGATCAGGTCGAGCAGGTTGGCGGGAACCTTCCCGGCAACCGCGTTGGCCAGCAACTGAGCCTTGTCAGGATTGGCCTTCGACCAGGCAGCGAAGGTCTTTTGCCAAACGTCGTATTTGGTTGCAAGTTCCTTCTGATGTCCGGAAAAGAAGGTTTTCACCTTGTCCGACACGTAGAAGTGTTCGGCAGGCAGACCCAGGCCTTTGCGAGCCGCATCTGAGAACTTGGCTCCGCCTTCGCCGTGGCCCGCAGCTGTGCCAGCCACTTCGGGAATGCCGCGAGCAATCTGTGTCTTGGCAATGATCAGCTTCGGACGACCGTTGTCGTTCTTCTTGGCGGTTTCTACGGCCTTGACCACGGCGACAATATCGTGACCATCGATCGTCACGGCGTCCCAGCCCATGGCGGTAAACCGGGCAGCTGTGTCGCCGCTCTGTGTCTTGATCGCCATCGCGTCGAGGGTGACATCGTTGGAGTCGTAGATCAGGATCAGATTGTCGAGCTGGAAGTGCCCTGCGAAAGCCGCTGCCTCGTAAGCGACACCTTCCTGCAGGCATCCGTCACCAGCCAGAGCGATGATGTGCTGGTCAAAAATCTTGTGCTCAGCGGAATTGAAGTGAGCCGCCGCCATCTTCGCGGAAACGGCGTAACCCGCAGCGTTTCCGACTCCCTGTCCCAGTGGACCCGTCGTGGCTTCGACGCCGACTGTTTCACCGAACTCCGGGTGGCCGGGGGTCTTGCTGTGCAGCACGCGGAAGTTCTTGACCTCTTCCAGCGGCAGGTCATACCCCGACAGGTGCAACCAGCTGTAGAGGAACATGCTGCCGTGACCGGCCGACAGAATGAACCGGTCGCGGTTCAGCCACTTGGGATCGGCGGGGTTGTAGCTCAACGCCTGGCCGAACAATGCGGCACCGACTTCGGCCGCTCCCAGCGGGAGTCCCAGATGTCCCGACGAACACTTGTGAACCGCATCGATTGCCAGCCCCCGGGCGATGTTGGCAGCTTCCGCGAGAACGTCAGTCGGGAGTGTACTCATGTCGTTATAGGTGGTGCTGAAGAGGGATGCGGAGCAATGGCGAATTCGCCCCAGGAGCGCGAGGCAAAACCAAGCGGAATGCTAACGCTGCCGGGACATGGTCGCAACCAACGTTTCGCTGTCGAAGACCGAACATCGGTTTGATGTGGTGATGCGTTGTCGGTCGTCCATTCTCAGTTTTCAGACAGGTCAAACGCAGGGGTGATCCAAGGCCCCGAGCGGTCGTTAACGGCGTTCGATCGCGGAACCTGACTGGAGTGGATCTCCTCTGCGGATCGATTTGAGGCAGAGTCCCGTGAGAGCCATTGCACAGACGGTGAAGATGATCTGATTCGGTGTCCGGCCGGTCCATTCTTTCCACGGCCAGCCATGCTCAAAGAATTCCGTATTCAATCCGTAGTACGTGAATGTCGTCAGAAGCAGGGCCATCGCTGCGAAAGACCTCGTCGACTGCTTGTGTTGACCTCGAATCATCAGCTCTATGGCCGCGTAACTTAGAATCGCCATGGGGATCGCCACAATCACGAGCCAGCCAGTTCCCGAGGAGAAGTGGGGTGTGTCCGAGTAGTTGAATGCCCGGATTGACTTGGCAATGATCGGAGCAGCGGTGATCGGGAGGACCATCAGATAGGGCCAGGCTCGACCACCGCAAATGGCTGCGGCCGGAATTAATGTCATGAGCAATCCTCCCGAGGTGTATCCACTCACAATATGACCACCAGTACCCAGCGTGGCCTGCTCTGAGGCAATGAGCAGCACCCCATGGAAGACGCACAACGCGGCTTCCCACGAGGGCGTTAAGGAGACGGCCTCCTGCGGGCTCTCGCTCGGAATCAATCTGCGATTCAGCCAGACTCCCAGTCCCAGAACAGCTCCCCAGATCGTCCCGAAGGTCGTCTCCATCATGTTCCACCAGTTGATGTGCTTGACCCAGTCCTTCCAGGCACCGTTCGCCATCGCCTCACTGTTCCAGGCGTGGTACGCCTGAATACATTGCCCACCGGGGAAACCGAGCATCCCGCCCAGAATCGCAAACATTCCCAGCCGCAGTGCGAGGCGGTCATTGCGAAACAGCCTGACGTAAACCAGCAGTCCCGCCAGAGCGAACAGCAGGCCCCCCCAGACTTCCGCGCGGGGTTTGAGCTGCGCGTTTGGTTCGAATTCCCAGCTGTCGGAGAAATAGATCTTGGGCAGAATCTTGTTGGCCGGATCAAAGGGCGAGTTCAACACCGTAACCCCCAGTTTGGCCAAGCCCAGCAGAACCAGGACCAGGACGAAGAGCTCCCAAAACCGATAGCGCACGCCGCTCAGGCCCATGCCGAGAAAGACCCCGCCGAAGCCGATCCAGATCCCGCCTTTGATGGCCAACCCCAGCATCCCCCAGCGGAAGGCGTCCCAATGCCCCACCAATTCCGAGTCATGAGTCAGCCCGACCGTCTGGCCATAGGTCATCGTTCCGCCGATGCCGATCGCAGCTGTCATCAGGGCTGCGGCTCGGGCTCCCGAGATCGAGGACCACTGCGGCACGAAGAGCAAGACGATCGTCAGGGATGTCAAAGCCCCGGCGATCATGGCTCCCGTTTCATGTCCGTACTGCCCCCGGATGCCCCAGCCCATGCCCGCCGCCAGAGCGGGGAAGAGGATTGCTGCCAGGAGCGAGACCTGTCGGCCTGAGTCAGAGATCTGAAAATCCCGACCGGGGGAGGTGGTGTTCATAGAATTGGTAGGACAGGGAACGGTGTAATGAGACAAGACACGAGAGAAGGTATCATAAAGCGATCTTCATGTGTCGGGACAGTCAGTGGGCGCCGAAGTAATGATCAATCAAGAGAGTGCGTCCCGTCGAGTTCGTTGTACTCTTTGACGCTGATGACCTCAGTCGCTTATCCGAGATTCCTTTCACCCGGATGGGGCCGGTCACGCCTTTCTTCCTGTTTTGTGGGAAACTGGGGCTGACGGAGAGTTGAGAACCTGTTACCAACCGTGCAGGTTCCGGGGAGCGGTGTCAGGAGGACAGCGACCGGGACGCTGAACTTTGTGAGAGCATGGCAGCATGGGTGTTCCGGTTTCCCAGATGTGGACAGTGGCTCGATATGTCCTGGAACAGCGGCTGCGCGGGGTGAAACGCTACCCCCTCGTGCTCATGCTGGAACCGTTGTTTCGCTGTAATCTCGCCTGTGCTGGCTGCGGGAAGATTCAATACCCCGGCGATATTCTCAAACAGAATCTCACTCCTGAACAATGCTTCGCAGCTGTCGATGAATGCGGGGCTCCGATCGTTTCGATCCCCGGTGGCGAGCCACTCCTGCACCCACAAATGGACGAGATCGTCCGTGGTCTGGTCGCTCGCAAGAAGTACATCTATTTGTGCACGAATGCTCTGTTGCTGGAGAAGCATCTCCATAAGTTTGAGCCGACAAAGTATCTGTCGTTTTCCGTCCACCTCGACGGGCCTCGGGAAGAACACGACGCAGCTGTCTGTCGCGAGGGTGTCTACGATGTCGCGATCTCGGCGATCAAAGCAGCGGTGGCCAAGGGCTTCCGCGTGACGACCAACACGACGTTCTACAACAACGCCGATCCCGAGCGGCTGCGTGAGATGTTCGACACGCTGACTGAGATCGGTGTTGAGGGGATGATGATTTCCCCGGGCTACCAGTACGAAAAGGCTCCTGACCAGGAGCACTTCCTGATTCGCGAGCAGACGACATCGCTCTTCCGCCGTCTGCTCCACAACGCAAAACGCAGCTGGGTCTTCAACCAGTCGCCGATCTTCCTCGAGTTCCTGCGCGGGAACTACGATCTGGAATGCACGCCGTGGGGCAACCCGACGTACAACATCTTCGGCTGGCAGAAGCCTTGCTATCTGGTTCAGGAGGGGTACGTTTCCAGCTTCAAGGAGCTGATGTCTGACACCCTCTGGGAGAATTACGGACGCAAGAGCGGCAACAGCAAGTGCCAGGACTGCATGGTCCATTGCGGGTATGAGCCGACAGCCGTACACGAGACTTTTAACTCGTGGCGCGGCCTGTGGGCTGCGGCCCGGACAACGCTGTTCGGTTTGAAGCCGTTGCCGGAGTTGCCCACTCCCGTCAGCGTGCGCCTGCGATCGGAACCCGAACTGGTTCAACTCGGCAGCTTCGATTTTGCCGAGCCGAAGAAAACTGTTGCGGTCACGACCTGCGAGTGATTACTTCGCCTTGCGCTGGCCGAGCATGAACTCATTCAGCTCTTCAGCGGCGGGTCTCCACTCCGTTTTGCGGGCCATCTGGACGATTCTGCCAAGTTCGGTATGTCCCGCATCGGACATGCTTCCCGCCTTGTGAAGCCGGTGAATCTCAGTTGCCGTCTGTTCCAGCAGGTCAGTCCGCTTCGACGTGACAGCTGTCCAGAGAGCCTCGACCGCAGCGAAGCACTCTTCATTGTCGACCACCTGCGGGGCCCGACCACAGCCGCTGATCGATAAGGCCAAACACAGCCCGAGACACATCCAGTACCGCATTCCGAGCCTCATTCGTCGCTTGTCCATTGTGATTACTCTCCGGGGCCTCGTCACTGCCCCACGCATGAATCGCTTCGTCTTTTTCTTCAGATCTGTGTCATCCGTTTAATCTGTGTCCCATGATCTGGACACAGATTGGCACAGAGGACACAGATGAAGAGGCCTGATTGCGGTCCGACCGCTGAGCCGCCTGGCGTTCTAACCCTAAGACTGTGAACGCACAGCTTGCTCCAACAACTCGATCGCCCCCTCCTCAGTAGGACAGACAT
>CANJZR010000023.1 GCA_947479075.1 Planctomycetaceae bacterium | reverse complement strand
CCCCATCGGGAAGTAGGCCTCGCGGCTCGGACGCTTCCAGTTGATTCCGTCGCGACTCACCGCCAGCTGAACTTCCAGCGGGCCAAAGTCCTCCCACTGCCCGGGCCGTGGTGGCTTCACGAACGGATGCCGCTTCGAATTCAAGTGCCGGAACTGCGTCGTAAACATCAGGTAAGTATCCGCAGCTTCCTCGTAGATCGTGGCTGCGTTGTAGTAGATGTCTGAGTCGGGATCGTCCTCGCCATCGGCAGCGAGGACGACCGTGGCATTCTCAATGTCCATAAATGGGCGGGGATCTTTCGACTCGCGAGTCGGCCAGGGCTGGAGCAGATTATCGACTTCGATCCGGGCAATGCGTCGCTGATTCGGATTGTCATAGGCCAAAGCCCGGAGATAGACGACGTACTTTCCGATTCGTTCATCCCACAAGGCGATCGTCGGGTTGTCGGTGAAGCGGTTAAGCACACGCCCCACCTCGGTAAAGTTCAGCCCGTCGCCCGATACGAACGCGTAGACACCATCGGTGGCGGGATTGAACGGCGACTGGTGTTTCAGCAGAAAGAGCTTGTATCTCTGTTCCGGTTTCGGGTCGTGTGGATCGAGGAAGATCGTCGAGAACGTCCCCCCACCGATCGATCGTCCAGTGGCCGTGAAGTGCAGCCCGTCGTCACTCTCATAAATCGCCACGCCATCGTGGCCGATGTACATGCGGATCTTGCCCTGGTCCTCGATGACCCGGCTGACATGCCCCATCAACGGCTTGCCATCCGCATCAAGGATCTGCCCCAACTTCTGTCCCGGGTTGGTTTGCAGCGTGACCCGGTCACTCTGGGCAATAAATCGTTCATCAATGAACAGCTGTTTCCGGCTGCCAATATCCCGTGGAGCGTCGTCTCCGGCCAGCAGGCCGACGGGAAACATCATGAGCGCCAGGAGCACGGCTTTGTACATTTCGGGGTCTCACAGGGGATCGCACCCGGCTGTCGATCCGCGCTGATTCCGACATCCGTCTCCATACCCTAACGAACGCCGCAAAAACAACAAAGCCCCTCGACGTTTCCATCGAGGAGCTTTGAAGAGTGGAGGCGGGAGGACACGAGTAGAACTTTTTCTGACCGGAGTCCGCGAATTCGGTTCTCCTGTAGGCGAAATGACTCATATATTGTCGGAACCACTTTCATGAAAGCTGCAGAGCCTCGTCATGGACCAGCGTCTGGACCACTTTTCACGGGGATTCATCTGATGGAGAGTCACAAATGCCCCGGTTGATTGAAGTCGCCATCTGCGTCTTCGCGCAATGCGTCTGTGTCCTCGGTATCCTGATTGGGTTGGGGTTCGTCACACCACTGTTGAAGTATGCCTCCAGTGCAATTCAGGGGCAGCCGTGGCATGCGGGAGAACTTGCCCGGCTGATCGCGTTGGTCTGCGGACCGGTCTTGGTAGGGCTGTTCGCCTTCGTCGGGCTGGCCTGGCATCTCTGGTCCTCGCAAGTCACGCGGCAGCGGATGCGGCAGTATCCCGATCAGCCGTGGATGTGGCAGGTGGACTGGGCCGAGAAGTCGATTCGCTTGTCGAACCACAAGACACTGTGGGTCACGATCATCGCATCCGCCCTGTATGGTCTTGTCGTTGTGCCGATGGGGATCTACTTCGCCTCACTAAAGAATGCGACTCTCGTTTATTTGTTTGTGGGAGCTGTCGGATGTTTCCTGCTGATCTTCTTTCGCCTGCTTTGGGTGAATCACCGTTGGAATCGCTCCAGCATCCAATTGGAGACGCTCCCCGGCGTGATTGGCGGACGATTTGAAGGAGTGGTCACGATTCCGGAATCGATCCCAGAAGGCACAGTCATGCGCATCGCACTTCGATGTGATATGACACGAAGTACTCGTTCCTCACCGGATGGGAGAGAAGACTTGGTTGATATGGTCACCGGAATGGAGCGGAGCCGTAACGGACAGTCATCGTCACTGACTCAGACAATCTACGAAGATATTCGCCAGCTCACCGTTACACGGACCTCACTCGAACCGGCGGCAACCGTATTGCCGGTCTCCTTCCAGATACCAGGGAAATTGCCCTCCTCTGGCAAGCAGCCCCTCTTGGCGTCTGATGGTCTGTCCAATCGCACTCGCATCAATGACTACTGCGACTGGCGAGTCCAAGTCAGACACGAACAGAAGTCCGATTTGAGAGAAATTATCTTCGAGGTTCCAATCTTCGACTTAGGGAATGCAGCAATCTCGAAGCATGATTGAAGATAGCAATTATGGAAGCACACCTGCTCTGCGCGAAATCCTTCTGGGACCGCGGAAAGTTCAAAAGCCCCTTGCCTCGCGTGCCGTAAGGCATTGCAAGACAAGGGGCTTTGAACGAGTGGAGGATACCGGACTTGAACCGGTGGCCTCTTGCATGCCATGCAAGCGCTCTACCAGCTGAGCTAATCCCCCTCGTGTTGATGCAAGCCTCTGGTGCGGTTTGCATCAGTTTGATCGGTTGTCGGAAAGGCAGCGATGAGCGAATCTTCGCCGATTTCCGGACGGGCGAACGATATCGGGCCAAGGAGTGACCGTCAAGCAAGCGTGATGGAGGAAATGGGCAGAGTTTGAAGGCAGTTTTTGCTGGTCGAGTAAGATTCGTCTTGGTGAGTCAAGCACCACCCGAAGAACGACGACCTCTTGCAACCCAAGCAAGTGCGCTCACGACCTGCCCGTTGCTCCGAACATCAGACAATGTCGATGGCACAGCGGGGGCGCGTCACACCTGCTTCGACATCCGCTCCGCCAGTCGCCGCAGGGCCGGGCTGGTGTCGTCGGGCTTGAGGTGGACGTTCAGGAGGCTGAACCCGTCTGTCTTGGCCAACCCCGCTTTCACGCTCTGGTGCAGTTCCCCGACGGTGTGCACCTCGAACCCCCAGCCAGCCCCGAGCAGATCGGGCAAGCGGTGATACTCCCAGTTCAGAATGTCGTTGAACGGCCCCTCGAGCAGGAATCGCTCCGTCGTGTACCCCTTGTTGTTGAGGACGATCACCAGCGGGTTGAATCCGTGTTTCGCGGCAGTTGACAGCTCCAGACACGTCATCTGAAACGCACCGTCCCCCACCAGGACAAGCGGTCGCAGCTTTCGGTTCGCAGCCTGGACTCCGACACTGGCCGGAATCGCGAAACCCATGGAGGTGTAGTAGGCCGGGCTGAGAAACTCGGTTTGCTTGTGGATGGTCAGGTCACTCGACGCAAACAGCGAATCGCCCACGTCTGCGACGACCACCATCTCGTCGTCGAGTATGGAGTTGATGTGTTCAAACAGGGACGCGATCGTAACTGGTTCGTTTGCCGGTCGTTTTCCGATGGGAGGGGCTTCGCGCCGGGGCAGTGGCGTCTTCTTCTTGGGTTTGATCGACAGTTCTGTCAGACCTTTGAGAAAATCTTCGAACAGGACATCATGGAAGTGGTGGTGCCCGATCCGCAGCTTCTCGGTCGTTGCGGAGATACAGCGTCCCGGGTCGAGGTGAGCCGTGAAAATTCCGAGGTTGATATCGGTCATGAATGCCCCGAGCAGCACGACGCAGTCCGACGACTCAACGTACTCGGTCACTTCTTTGCGGCCCATCGCTCCTTCGTAGATGCCCAGGTAGAGCGGGTGTTTTTCGCTGACGACTGACTTGCCCAGCAGCGTCGCACACATCGGGATGTTGTACTTCTCCGCCAGCTGGAGCACCCATTTTTGTAACCCGAAACGATGAACTTCGATGCCTACGATCAGGACGGGCTTTTGGGCGGCCTGGAGTCGTTCGAAGGCTTCCACGAGGGAAGCCTCCAAGGCGTCGGGATCACTGGCCAGTTGGGTCACTTTCTCCTGATACGGGTACTCCGGGCGTGCATCCACGCAGTCGCGGGGGATCTCGATATAGACCGGTCGTTTGTACCGAGCCGCTGCTTCGAGGCAGCGATCGATCTCGCGAAAGGCGATCTGTGGATCATCGAGTGAAGCTGTGGCGACGGTGATCTTTTCGAAGACCTCACGCTGGGTGTTGAAGTCGCGGACCTTATGGTGCAGCAGCGGGTCATTGCGGCGTTCTTCAACACCCGGAGCCCCACTGATGACGACGACCGGCGACTTCTCGGCATAGGCTCCGGCGATCGAGTTACACAAACTCAACCCGCCGACGCAGTAGGTCACGCAAACAGCCCCCATGCCATTCACGCGGGCGTACCCGTCAGCTGCGTACCCGGCGTTGTCTTCGCGAGTGGCTCCGATGACCCGCAGCGGACTCTTCTGCAACTGGTCGTAAAAGCTCAGAACAAAATCGCCGGGAATGCCAAAGACATCCCGCACGCCATAATCCTGCAACCGTTTGATCAGGTAGCTGCCGATCATGTGGTTGTCCGACTGGGGCTGACCGACGGCGCGAGACTTGACCGATTTCTTCGCCATGAGTGAATCCTTCCACCAACATGAAGTGGGCCGCTTGCCGGAATTATAGGAGAGTCCCCACGTGTCGGACGATGCCAGTTCCGGGGTAGGACTGTATGTCTTTATTGAAGGGGGCTATTCAGAGAAAGAATTTCACCGCAGAGAGCCGCGGAGTCACGCAGAGGATTTGAAGGGATATTCCCTCCTCTTCTCTCTGCGATCCTCGGCGGCTCTCTGCGGTGAATCTTCTTCTTGCCTGGGACGAGTTTTGAAACGGCTTCAATCAGTCGCGGTGTGGGCAATCCTCCAGGGAACTCACGCACCGAAATCCAAGGCATCGTCCCCGGGCGTGTGGGGCTCGCCCTCGTCGATAGGAGCTTCGACACAGTTCGGCGGGGCCGACCCAGCTGCCTCCTCGCTCACTCCGGATGCCTGTTTCTTGACTGTTGCACGGATTGACCTGACTGGCTTCTGGATGGTTGTAAAAACTGGAGTCGTACCAGTCGCGACACCATTGCCACACGTTACCCGCCATGTGATGCAGGCCGAACGGCGACATGCCAAGACAGTCATTCACAGCTGCCATTCGCAAGTTGTTTGCCTGGTATGTGTCGCCGCGTCCATGCTGTGCGCACACCATGCGGTCCGGTGTGTCGACGGTTTCCCCCCAAGGGTAATTCTGTGAGCGGCGCCCTCGCGCAGCGTACTCCCACTGAGCCTCGGTGGGCAGGTATCGATCGTTGGTTCGGTACTGCTGCCAGTTTTTGGCGTTGGCCCACAACGCATATGCATTGGCCCCGAACCACGAGACGAGGATCATCGGCAACTTCTCGACACCCGTCACAGGACGCCAACCCTGATCGGCATGCTCAATGGGCATCTGTTGCTGACGGTCGTCGCTTGGCTCAAGCACAAACCAGTCCCGCAATTGCTGCTCGCTGGCACTCACCGAGTTCAAGAATCGGCAATATGCTGTGGATGAAACGGGCTCCGCATCAATGAGAAACGCATCGAGTTGGACTCGGTGTCGTGGCGTCTCGTCAGGAGCTGCGAGGGAATCATCACTTCCGATCTCGACTTCCGCGGCAGGGATCAAAACGCATCGCATTCCGTCGGATCGACGACGGTAGGATTTTTCGTGGCCCGACGAGTCGAGTGGTTCAAACAGCTGCTGAACTAGAGAATAGGCATCGGGTTTCCAGACGCCGCTCAGCTGCGAAAACGGAATGCGGTGAGGCACCGTCGAGCTGGTGATGCCTCGAAACCACCCCGCTCTCTCTGGAGTTCCCGTCCCTTCTTGCAGATAGACAATCTCTGCCATGTCGCGTAATCGATAATTCTGGCGAGTAAAAACTGACTTGTAGACGGCATTCGGGAGAGCAGAAGGAATTGTGACCGAGAACTCCTCCTCGATCGCCATGATCATGTCAATCAAATCCAGGCTGTCACAACCCAGGTCCTCGATCAATCGACTTCCAGGAGACACCTCATGTCGAGGTATGCAGAGTTTCTCCGCAGCGATGTCACAGACTCGCTGTTCGATCGTTGTCAGATCCCAACGAGGAGTGTCAGCCGCCATGACGACCGTTCCCTTCTGGTTACTTTATCCCACACTGCCAGAGCCACATTCGATGGTATCGAGCAGGTCGGGGCTGTGGTGCCCTACTTCTTGCGTTTCCGTTTCTTGGAGGCAGTCTTGGGGGCAACGGCTCCTTCCGGTCGGCGGCCTTTCCCTAATTTCTTTGATGGTCGCTTTTCGTTTCCGTGACCTGCGTCCTGCGAACGGGAGCGGTGGCCCGATTCGGCTGGTTTGCGGCCGTGTTTGCCCGGGCCGCTGCCCACGAGTTTGAAATCGAGCGAACGCCGGCCGGGGTCGACCTTGGCGATCTCCACGACGACATGGTCGCCGAGCTGGAATGTGCGACCGGTTTTGCGGCCGATGAGTCGCTGGGCGGCCCGGTCGTATTCGTAGGTCTCCGGACCCGGAAGTGTGGCTGACGGGACGAGACCCTCCGCTGGGATCTCCAATCCCCGGGCGAAGAACCCGTAGCGGTCGACACCCGTGATGGTCGCTTCCATTCGCAGCCCGATCTTGTCACGGAGGAACAAGAGCAGCTTCATCTGCGACAAGGCTCGCTCGGCATCGGCGGCACGGCGTTCGGTCAGCGAACAGGTCTCGCACACGAAGTCGAGATAGTCTGAACTGAATCCATCCCGCTTGGGGCGCTGGGCGATCAGATGTTTCAGCTGTCGATGTACGACCAGATCGGGATACCGCCGGATCGGGCTGGTGAAGTGGCAGTAGTCCTCGGCGGCCAGGGCAAAGTGGCCTTCCAGCTTTGTGGAGTAGGTCGCCTGCTTCAAGCTCCGCAGCAGGGCGAAGTTCACGGCATATTCCTGCGGCGTGCCATGGACCTTCTTCAGCAGGGCCTGCATGTCGGCATGAGTCCGCAATCGCGAGACTGGAATCCCGATGGCCTTCACGAAGTCCTGCAGGATCTCCAGTCGAGCGGGCGTCGGTTCAGGATGGATGCGTCGCGGGTGCAGCACCTTGGATTCGGTCAGCTTGCGTGCCACGGCAATGTTGGCCGCCAGCATGCACTCCTCGATCATCTGGTGACTTTCGTCCCCTTCGACCAGGTGCGCCCCGGTCATGCGGCCATCGCGGTCGAGATCGATCTTCACCTCACTGAGTTCGAGATTGATCGCCCCCAGTTCAAACCGCCGTGTTCGCAACGTGCGGGCCAGCTTGCGCATCCGCCAGACGGTGTCCCATACGTCCTTGGTCAGGTCCTCGGGGCGTTTCTTCGGGCCGTTGATGATCGCGGAGACTTGTTCATAGCTGAACCGATGCTTCACGCGGATCGCACTGTTCGAGAACCGCGTGGCTGTGACCTCGCCGTCGGTGTTGATGTCCATGAAGGCCGACATCGTGAATCGCACGCGGTCCGCCTGCAGGCTCGCCAGCCCGTTCGACAGGATTTCCGGAAGCATCGGCAGCACCCGGCCTGGCAGGTAGACGCTGTTGCCACGTGAACGTGCCTCCTTGTCGAGTTCCGAGTCGACAGCCACAAAGTGCGACACGTCGGCGATATGGACGCCCAGTGTCCAGCTGCCGTCTTCGTGTTGGTCAATGGAGATCGCATCGTCAAAGTCGCGGGCATCGGCCGGGTCGATGGTGATAATCGTGGTCCCGGTCAGGTCATCACGTCCGGTCAGATCCGAATCGTCAAACGCAGCTGCGACCTGTCGGGCTTCTTCGAGAACGGCTTCCGGGAACTCCGTTTCGAGGCCGAACTCGTGAATGACCGAGATGGTGTCGACCCCGATGTCGTGGGCTGCGCCCAGTCGGGTCTTCAGTACAGCTTCCCCGCCACGACGAGCTGTGGGGAACCGGAGCATCTCGACAACAACTTTGTCGCCGCGCCGCACTCCACTTGCTTCCGGGTCATCGAGGGCGACCGGTTCGCTGAACTGGCGACCGTCGATGCGGACGAACCCGCCGTACTCATCTTCTTCATAGGTGCCGACAAAGGTCGTCGTGGCCCGCTTGACGACGCGTTCGACGACGGCGATCTGTTGATCTCCGAAACGCCGCCGCCCGGTGAGGCGCACCTCGACTTCGTCCTTGTCCTGGGCATCTTTCATGTCTTCCGCGAAGACGATGATGTCGCCCTTGACTGGAGGCGACGTGGAGGCAATCGGCGTGATGTAGCCGTCTCCCATCGCGGTACGGCGAACAGTGCCGACAATTCCCCCCGTGCGTTTGCGAGACTCGATCCGGCCCGACTCGCTGAAGCGGATGACTCCGTCGTGGACCAGGCGATCGAGCAAATTCTCAAACGCCTCAAACTGAGGCTTGCGAACGCCAATTTTTTTGGCGAGTTGTGCAAACTTAATCGGCCGGTAAGACGGCAACTGAAGATATTCTCTGACCCGAGATTCCAACGGATCCATGCGATTCCTGATATGACTTTGAGAGCTAGTAGACCCATTCCGTCGCCGATGGCGGACACGCTTCGGTCTCATCTGCGATATAGGCTAACGTGTTTCACCCATGGGGAACACCAGAGACCGTTCTCCGGGATAACAACCTCATGATGAGAAGGTAGACACGAGTTACTGCCGCAGGTTCGCGGACATTGTGGGATTCCTCGACTGACCCGGTGTACAATGTCGCAGAGCGCTGAATGATCTGGTCTTGAGTTACAGATTTCACCCGATGTGGGGTGTCTGAGGGTGTCGTGAATGGGGACACTGGCCAGATTGTTTGCTCGCATGCGAACATCACCGGGGCGAGAGGTGTCTGCACCCCGCCCCTGTTTCCTGGCTCTGCCCGTATGTCTACCAGCACTGAACAGCTCGAAATCAACTCTCGTTTTCGGATTCCCCTGTCCGAAATCGAGTTTGCGTTCGTGCGCAGTTCGGGCCCCGGCGGGCAGAACGTCAACAAAGTTAGCTCCAAAGCGCAGTTGCGCTGGCGCCCCCATGATTCGGCCGCGATACCCGAGGAGCTGCGGTTCCGGGTCCTGAGCAGGCTGGAGCCCCAACTGACGGTCGACGGGGATTTACTGGTCGTCTCCCAGCTCTACCGGGATCAGCCTCGGAACCGGGAGGACTGTCTGGAGAAGCTGAGGGCGATTCTGCAGAAGACACTGGTCGTGGCCAAAGTCCGTAAGAAATCGAAACCCACCCGGGCGTCGAATGCCCGCCGCCTCAAAGCAAAAAAGCTGGGTTCGGAAAAGAAGTCGCAACGCCGGCTTCCTTCCTCGGATGACTAATCCCTCATGAGTCTGTGCATGGATGTGCGGGGTGAGTCAGTTCATTCGCGGGAAATCTGGTGCCTGAAGATAGCGAACTGTTATGCGAGTCGTATGATATTGCGGTCACGTGAACCGGGACGGTCGCCCGGAATGAAGGCACGCAGGAAATTTACAGTATGTCGACATCCGCCCAGCTTTCCGAACTGAAAACAAAGATTCGTGAGCAGGCCCACGCCGCCCGCAAAGATCAGCTGAATAAGGACGAAGTCAGCCAGGTCATCGTGGATCGGGTCATGCAGCTGCCCGAGTACCAGAATGCAAAAACGGTCATGTTTTATGTCGACGTTCGGACGGAAGTTCGCACTCGGCAGGCACTTCCGGCAGCATTGGCCAGTGGAAAGCGGGTCGTGATTCCGTACTGTGTCGATGGTGAGCTGGAGCTGTTCCATCTGGAATCGATGGATGAGCTGGAACTCGGGATGTACCGCATCCTGGAGCCCAAGGCGGAGCTGCGAACCGTCGTCGCGAAGAAGACTCCGGTCGAGGAACTCGACCTGATTCTCGTTCCCGGGGTGGCGTTCGACCGCCGCGGAGGTCGGACCGGTCACGGCAAGGGCTACTACGACAAGCTTCTGGAACACGCCCTCTCGACGACCTCACTGGTCGCCCTCTCCTTCGAGTGCCAGCTCTTCCCGGAAATTCCGATGCAGCACCACGACATCTTCATGGACAAGGTCGTGACCGAAGCTGCTGTCTATGAAGGCCTGGGCCGGGGCAAAAAATAGCCCGTCTCTGGGTGGCCAATACTAGTGAGTCAATAAAAACAGGGTGTCGAGAAATCGACACCCTGTTTTTGTTTGTCTTGGAGTGCCCGGTCATAAACTCAGGCATGGCAACACGGAGACACAGCCTCAAAAGGCTGTGATCACCTGCGTCACTGACCACTCACAACTACTCGAGAACGAGTGGTGCGAAGGGGCTGATGCGGAACATCTTGTCTGCAACGACCTTCTTGTCGGCATCAGTTTTTGCTGCAGCGTACAACAGGCGAAGCTTCTTGATCTTCACCTTGCGAGTCCGCTGGCGAGCCAATTCACGCTGACGTTCAATTCGACCCATGGTCAGTCACACTAACAACTTGCGGAGAACTCACCTGAGGCAGCCCCGATGGCTGCGGCAGGGGAATCGCGTAAGATAACGCGAGCTGTTCCGGAAGTCAAACGGGGGAGCAGCTGATGGATGAACCCAGCCACTCGGCCACCGAGGGGGGCGTAAGATATCCGCTTGGGACACCTCGATTGTCCCGGTTTCCAGGTTCCGTTCCATTCACTTTCTTTTCCATAAGCGATCGTCGATAAAGGGCCCTCCTCGATATTTCACCTGACGAGACCCACGCATGCCACCGATTCCCTCACAGACGGAAGGTGCCCGTTGGACCACCGCGACTTGGGCAGTCTGTATCGTCCTGCTGTTGGCCAGCACGCTGAACTACATGGACCGTCAGACGCTGGGAAATGTCCAGACGCGTATCGAGAAGGAATTCAGCCTCAATAATGAGGACTATGGCAACGTCGAACTGGGTTTCGGCATCGCCTTCGCGGTGGGAGCCATCGTCTTTGGGGTGACAGCGGACATGGTGAATGTCCGCTGGCTCTACCCGGCGATGATTGTTTTGTGGTCCGGAGCGGGGGCCGCCACCGGGTTCTGCCAGAGCTATAAACAGTTGCTCATCTGCCGGGTACTGCTCGGGTTCTTTGAGGCAGCGCACTGGCCTTGTGCATTAAGGACGACACAACGTCTGCTGGCCCCCTCGGAGCGGACATTCGGGAATAGCCTGCTGCAAAGCGGAACATCAATCGGTGCGATCATCACCCCGCTCATGATCAAGGTGATGGTGATTCAGTTCGACACGGGTTGGCGAATGCCGTTTCTCGTGATCGGTGGGTTGGGATTTGCCTGGTTACTCGGCTGGTTTGCAGTGTCTCATCATGTGAATCTGGCTCCCGAGGAAGCTCACGCCGAGGGCAAGGACGAAGCGGGATGGTGGAAAGAAAAGACCTTCATTCGGCGATTCGCCATCATGATCCTCGTGGTGGTTTCCATCAACGCCGCCTGGCAGCTGTTTCGGGCGTGGTTGCCGAAGTTCCTGGAGCAGGGGCGAGGTTACTCCGAGAATGAACGCCTGCTCTTCACCGCAGCCTTCAATGCAGCCACCGATATTGGTTGCGTTCTGGCCGGTATCGCGACAGTGTGGTTAGCCGGAGCGGGATTGCGGAGCGTGGGGCTCGCCCGCCGGATTGTGTTCACCGGCTGTGCGGTATGCAGTGCGTTTTCGCTGTTCATTCCCTGGCTGCCGAAGGGGCCGTTGCTGCTGGGCGTGCTGCTCGTGATTGCGGCGGGGATGCTGGGGCTCTTTCCGTGTTACTACACCTGGAGCCAGGACCTGTCCCGTACTCATCAGGGGAAGGTGACAGGACTGCTGAGTACGATTGCGTGGCTCGCCTCCGCCCCGATTCAAAAGTACTACGGTAAGGCGATCGACTGGACGATCGCTCATAACGAGAAGCTCAAGGCTGCGGGAGAAGTGCCGTGGATTGGCCCGTTTGATGCGGGGCTGGCCCTGATCGGCTGTACGCCGCTCATCGCATCGGTGGCCGTCTGGCTCTGGTGGGAAGGTCGTACCCCCGCAGGGACAGGTCTTGGCAATCAGCCTGCAGCAGAGTAAATCCTGCCCACCGCTCAGCGGCAATCGACTCGCGATTTTCTTGGTGGGCGAGCGTCGGGCGTCAGGCCGATGGTGCTTCTAATCGTCTCGCACAGTTCCGCGCAAAGCTCTCATCAAGCGTCACGCCATCCAGCAACGTCCCGACGAGCATTGATCGGTGATCATTACCGGCAGGCTCACGCCTGCCGCTCGCCGCGACACTACTTGCGAAAGCCCCATGCGACCATGTTGCCAGCGGGAAGCGGAAACGGAATTCGCCCGATGCCGGTCGCATTCAATCCCTTGATCAGCAGGTCCTTGATGGCTCGCGGGAACGGAAACAGCCGCGCCCAGTAGGCCAGTGGATACCGGTTATAGATCGGAAGTACCACGACATCCGTCAGCCCTGAATCGGTGAGCAGGCGACGCATACTCTCCGGCGAAAAGAGCTGCAGATGTTCCACGTCGAAGATCGGCGAGCGTCGGCCGAGGATCTTGCAGGAGAGCGAACGGCGATTGTGTCCAACAAGACAGAGGGCCCCGCCGGGTTTCAGAATTCTCGCGGCTTCCTGACAGAGCACTTTCGGCTCAGGAACGTGTTCAATCGTCTGGAAGCAGGTCACCAGTGAGAACGAGTTGGCCTCAAACCGTCCGGGGACGAACATCTCCTGCTTGAGACAGTCCTTCACCGATGGTTCTGCAGCTGCGATCGGAGCGGATGACGGTTCGAGGCCGATGATGTTCGTGAAGCCCAGCTTCTGCAGCTGACCACAGAACGCACCATCTCCCGCACCGATGTCGAGCGTACCCACGCGGTCGGGCAGGCGATCACAGAAGCGGCGTACCTGGGCCGCATAGGTCTGAGCGGCATACTCGGCTTCGACCTTGCTGTCATACGCTGCCTCGCGGTAGGCAGTTTCCAGTTCGCTGGGAGCCGGGACCGGATTCGCGTAGACCAGATCGCACTGGGGACACTGCATCAATCGCAGGTGCATGTACTCGGGCATCTTGCGCGAGGCGTACGCGAATTCACCCAGCCGCTTCGGATCGATTCGTGCCTCGGCGTACACGACGGTCGAATCGTGAGCGCACACCGGACAGGTCCGTTCAATTTCCATGTGACCGTTCCCGATCCGATTCTGGCTGGCGGGGGAGGCGACACTGAATGCGTCCGAAGTCGAACACTCGGCGATGGTGAGCATGTCGGGGCACACTTCCAGGGGTGGTTAGGCGGGACGCTCAGCGGTGACGGCGAACACCGCACAGCTCAACTGGCGGGCGACCGGGATCTTCTCAACGACCGGTTCGATCGACTTGAGGAAGCGGGCAAACGGCTCGGGGCAGAAGAATGGCACCAGCCCGGCCCACGTCCGGTTCGTCACACGAGCCCCGCGTGCTGTACACCAGCTCTCAATCAAGCTCGACGTGAACGAACGCTCGCGGTGCTCGATGTGGTACTTCGAGGTCTTCTCGATGACCTTGAGCACGGGGTTCCAGCCATTCGGCTCGACGATGATGATCTTGCGGGCGACGCGCAGGGCTTCGGCCAC
Source organism: Planctomycetaceae bacterium (assembly GCA_947479075.1). Taxonomy (GTDB): domain Bacteria; phylum Planctomycetota; class Planctomycetia; order Planctomycetales; family Planctomycetaceae; genus TH-plancto1. Next base: position 1,715 of record CANJZR010000023.1, on the reverse strand, counting down.
ACCCTCTTCGGGGTGATCCATGTGGTGCAGCACACCGCGAACGTGTGCGACATCGAAGGTATTGTCTGCGAAGGGCAATTTGCTGCCGCTGCAGGTCGAGAAGGTGACCGATGGATCGGGGCTCTTCGACTGGGCGGTCGCGATGGCTCCCTCGGACAGATCGATGCCATGGATCGAGAGCGGCTTCGAGCGGTGGTACAGCTCGAACGTATAAGTCCCGTCCCCACAGCCGATGTCGAGGACTTTCATCCCCCGCAAGTCGAGAACGGTGTTTGCGACATCGGAGATCCGGGCGTTCGCCACGCGAGCGGAATAACGCTCACCGGTGGTGTACTGGTAGGCACCGCCCTTTTGAATGTCGTTCTCGAAGGGCTGAAACTGCTGCTTGCCGTCCTCTGACATGCTTGCTGCTCCGAACTCTCTGGGGAAAGAGATGAACTCCGTGCGTCCACCGGAGGGAGAGCCGGGGCGCGATACTACAAACTGCCTCACCGGTAGCGTCGCGTTGCTTTTTCGCCACACGATCCCACCAGAATACCCCAAAACGAGATTCGAGAAGTCCGAATCTGTGGAGTTTAACGGCACGGGCGAAAATGGATCTGCGGTCTGGTCAGAGATGAGAACCATCGCTGGTCAGGCGGATCGTATCGCCCATTGATGACTGGATGACGACATGAAGGTCGTCTCGCAAGCATTCAATCTGGCTGATCTGTATGCTGTTTCGGACATGCTTGGGCGACGAAGCGTGAGCGAAATCGTCGCCAGATCCAGGAGTGAATCACCATGACGAAACGACACGGGTTACTCTGTGCGATGGCCTGCGGGGTGGTCTTCGGACTGGCGGGAATGGCCAAGGCCCAGAAGCCGAATACAAATGCCTACCTGGAATTCATTCGCTCGGCGGCCCAACGGGATGTCGCTGCGGGCGGGGCTCGGCTGGATGACCTCGCCGCGGCCAATCGTCGGCTGGCCGTGGTACGGAAGAAGCTACTCGAGTCGTGGGGCGGGTTCCCGGAAGTGCCGTGTGACCTTGCTCCTCGCAAGCTCGATGAACTTGATCGAGACGGATACAAGCTTGAAAAGCTGGTAATCCAGACCTTCCCCGGTGTCTGGATGACAGCTCATGCGTATGTCCCGAAGAAGGAAGGCAAGCTCCCGGCGGTCCTCTGTGTGCATGGTCACTGGAAGGAAGCGAAGCAATCGCCGCAAGTTCAGGCCCGCTGTATCGGACTGGCGAAGCATGGGTTCTTCGTGCTGGCGGTGGATGCGTTTGGAGCGGGTGAACGTGGCGTCGGCAAGGCTCTTGGTGAGTACCACGGCGAAATGACTGCGGGGACACTCTTCCCGATCGGTAAGCCGCTCAGCGGTATTCAGGTCTATGAGAACATGCGGGCCGTTGATTACCTGCAAAGCCGCCCCGAGGTCGACCCCGAAAAACTCGGTATCACCGGAGCCAGCGGAGGCGGTAACCAGACGATGTACGCCGGGGCGTGGGACACGCGGTTCAAGGCTGTGGTCCCCGTCTGCTCGGTCGGGACATACAACGCCTACCTCGGGACAGCCTGTTGCATGTGCGAGGTCGTCCCCGGGGCAGCCAGCTTTTGCTGCGAGGGCGAGATCCTCGGCCTGTGTGCTCCTCGCGGTCTGATGATCTTCAACGCAACGAAGGATGCGAATCAGTTCTCCGTCAAAGAAGCTCGCAAGTCGCTGGCCGT
>CANJZR010000022.1 GCA_947479075.1 Planctomycetaceae bacterium | reverse complement strand
CTTCACTAATTGGCACTAATCCGGAGGGGAGTAATGGACTGGGCGGGTTGAGTTCAAAGGGATGGAGAGGAGTGGCTCTCCTATTAGTGGAGATCAGTGGAGATTAGTGTTCCCATCACTTCTTCATTCCATTCCCGATTCAACTCACGGGGCGTTTTCCATCTTTCGGCGGCGGGGTGGATCGAGGTAGCGGAATCCGGCGTTGGGGTTCTTCTCATCGAACGCAAACGCATCTCGATTCCGCAGGAAGTGCTTCACGTAACTGATGGGAATGGCAAAGCCGAGGCCTTCGCCTCCCTCCAGCTTCATGTTGGTCACGCCGATCACCTCGCCTCGCGAGTTAAACAGCGGGCCGCCACTGTTCCCGGGATTAATCTCAGCTGTGGTCTGGATGTAGGTGATTCCGTCAAAATTGCGGGCCCGCGTGCTGATGATGCCCTGCGAGACCGAGCGGTCGAGCCCCAGAGGATTTCCAATGGCGAAGACGGTATCGCCTTCCTTTTGATTGGTATCGGGAGCCAGCGCGACGGTGGTGAGTTTGAAACCCTCCACAGGTGGGATCTGGAGCAGGGCCAGGTCGAAGTATGGATTCATCGCCAGGATCTTCACCTCTGTGATCCGCCGCTTCACAAAGTCACCGGCGTCGGTCTTGTCGAAGATCACCACAGCCAGACGGGTTTCCTTCTCGATAACGTGATAGTTCGTCACACAATACCCACGGTCGTTGATGATGAACCCACTGCCGAGTCCGCTGGGCGTCTCGACCATGACGACACCTTCGCCGTACTCCTCGGCCAGTTCCTTCACCGACTTGAAGGGAAGGTTCGCCGTCCGAAACACTTCGTCGCTGCTTCCTTCGGTGGTCCCCTTCGTGTCTGCGGCCGCGCCATCGCCCGCTTCACGGCTCAGGATTCGATCCACAGGAATCCGCACAACATCGACCCCGATATCAATGAAGACCTCTCGCTCGGTCTCCTTGAGGATCTCTCCCTGAACTTTGTGTCCGGACTTCAACTGGATTGTGTCGGCTAAGAGAGAGGTCCCCATCAGCCCCAACAATGCCATTCCCAGCCAACGTGTTGTCGGTCGCATCATGCTGTGTTCAGTTCCCACTGTCCTGACTCCTGAATTTCGGGTGACAATCGTTGCAGCTGGTGTTCAATCGGTTGAGTGCCGTCTGAAACTCGTCGAACTTATCGGTCTTCACGGCTTCGACGCCCAGTGCCGCTCCGTCAATGAAGGCCTTGGTGTAGGTCTGATATTCGGGGTTATCCGCGGCGTCGTAGCTGGGGTCACTCATCATAACACCGAGAGCCCGCAACACCGAGAGGTCTCGTGTCACTTCGTTCGCCTGTTCTTTCATCCGCTTGGCATCGCCGATGTTCGACTTGAGATGGTTCATCGTCTTATCAATGATTTTCATCATCTCAGAACGATCGGCGACCTCGACGTAGGGCACGGAGTCCTGCGACTCTTTCTCCGGGGGACTGCCGCCGTCGAGGATTGTCGTGATCTGTTCGAACAGGTCGCTTGTCGCCTGTTTCGCAGCTCCGCCTTTTTCCGTCGCCTTCCCCTGAATCTCAGAGCAGAGGTCGCGGACGTACTTGGCCTTGGCCTTCCAGTTCGCAGCCTCAGGGTGCTCGGCAATCACGATGGCGAGCATCCCCATCAATGCGGCATTCTGCTGAATAGTGATGAGACCGGCGTTGTACTTTGGAACGGTCTGCAGGCTGGCGTTCATCTCGGTCCGCGCGACCTTGACCGCTTCGAGGGCCAGATCGAGCGGAATAATCTTGCCCCAATCGTTGCGCCCGGACTCCACGGCTGGCGTGCTTCCCTTCGATGGGGCAGGCGTCACAGCCGGGTCTGCGGGTTCCGAAGGCGAGGAGGCTGTCGTCGCGGGGGCGCTCGTCGAAGCTTGAGCAGGAGCAGGAGCAGCGCCGCTGACCGGAGTCGTATCAGACGCCACCACCAGCGGCTGGTCGTAGAATACATCGTACGGGATGGTTCCGATCCACTTGGTCTCCGGGTGGGCCGGATCAATGGCAGGCTTTGCGGTCGCGGCAACTGGGGCAGGCGCGGAAGGAGCTCCGCCCGCAGCGGGGGCTGTCGACACCGGTGGTTGTGCCACGGGCGCAGTCGTCTCGGACTTGCCGGAACAGCCCCCTACAACGGATCCCGATCCGATTGCCAGAACGGTGATCCACACCCGCAAGGTCATTCCGGTCTCCGAGGAGCAGTTCCGTCCAGAGAGTCATTCCAGGCCAACCGAACGCTGGCCTCGACGAGCGAGGCCAGCTGTGAGTCGACCGCTTAGTACACGCCAACGACGGTCGTTTTGGCGAACTCGTGGAACGGACGCGTTCCGCTGATGCCGTCCCAGGGGAACTTCGGCCAGGGCTTTTCGCGTTCGCCTTCGTCACGTTCCATGAAACCGGGAATGAACAGCTCGTGGGTCAGAGTGTAGAGCTTCACACGCCCCGTCTCGCCGTAGCCGACAACCTGGTCATAGTTCTTGAAGTCGACCACTTCGACGACAGCACGCGGCTGGGGAGCAAAGTAGGCGATCTTGTAGTTCTCTTCGGCTGTGACTGGCTTACCGCAGGCGAGCCCCATCAGCGTATTGCCGTACGTTGGAGTGATGAACACACCCGGGCCGAGCAGTTCCTCGACAGCGAATCGAATCCACTGCGAGGTCATTTCAGTACCACCGCAGAAGACCCCCTTGATTCCGACCTCTTCGAGGCTCGATCCCTTGTCGATCAAACGCAGAGCCAGAGCTTCGAGCAGCTTCGGCGTGGCGAAGGCACACTGGATGTTGTGATTGGCAGAAAGAATTGTCATCGCCTGATCAATCACGTGATCGGCATAGGCCTTGGCCCCAGCGGTATCGCCCTTCTTGAGGAGCTTGACCACATAACGCGGGTCGAGGTCGACACAGAAACAGATCCCGCCCCGGAACTGGCACAGATGCTCAATGGCCAGACGCAGACGCCGCGGCCCCGATGGTCCGAGCATCAACCAGTTGGCCCCCTTGGGGAATGATGCATCCGGGAGCGTCCGGGAAAATTCTTCGTAATCGATGTCGTGGTCCTTCACCACGCAGCGGGATTTCGGAATCCCCGTGGTTCCACCGGTCTCGAACACGAACTTCGGCTGGTCCTTCCACTTCTGGGGGAGGAACCGGGTCACTGGACCGCCGCGCAAGTCTTCGTCATCGAACAACGGAAACTTCTTCAGATCGTCGAAGCATTTGACCTCTTTGAGAGGATCAAACTTCAGGGTCTTGGCCTTTTCCAGCCAATAGGGTGCCCCCAGCTCCGGATGAAAATGCAGCTGGACGACTTCTACGGTCTGCTCATCCAGCTTCTTCTTGGCCTGTGCGACGAGGGTCTCGAGATCGGTGCTCACGTTGTGAAATCCTTGTTGAAGTTCCCCACTGCGATGAATCACACGGAACTGCGACGGAAGAGTGAGCACTCATCCGCAAGCTCCAGCCTCGTATCGCGGCAGGAATAGTCGTGACTGATCATAGCAAACCAATCGACGAAACCAATCTGCCGAACAGCAGGAGGGGCCGGAACCAATCTTGTTTTCCCACCCCGAACGGAGACCTGTGTGGCCTCCGCCTGGTGTGTTTTTTCGGCTCTCAGACTTGAGGCTGCTGCCGGACCGGTGGCAACACCAGAGGGGCGGGCTACAATCTGTCTGTACTGCCCACCTGTCCCACCTGGAAAGATCCCGCCATGCTCGACATCCCTGTGATCCGCTGGGGAAAGCCTTACGAATCCATTGAGAAGCAGCCGGTTGTCCACTTCGAAACGGGTGAGACACTCGCCACCGTCAGCCAGGCCAACGCGGGAATCATCAAGCTCGATGGCCGCAAGCAGGCGAAAGCCCGCGATCTGCTGCGGAAGTTCTCGATCGACCAGCTGTGTGAAATGTGCGTCAAGGCGGCGGACTACTACCTAAATGCGACGCTGCCGCTGGGTAACGGGACACAGTCCCCCGAAGAGTTCTGCCGGATTCAGTCCGCCACGACAGGGCTGCCCGAGGCGATGTGTGCCGCCAACATGCGGAAGAACGCGTATGTGCTGACCCACATGCGCGAGGTTCTGGAGGCCCTGACCCGCGGGTTGCCGTTCGACGTTCTCTCTCGCGGTTACGGCATGGAGAACCGCGGCGTGATGCTCAGCTACCAGTGCCAGAGCCCGACGCTCGGCATGGTGTTGCCGTCCAACTCGCCCGGTGTGCACACGCTCTGGATGCCTGTCATTCCGCTCCAGGTCGGCCTGGTCCTCAAACCCGGTTCGAGCGAGCCGTGGACGCCTTATCGCGTCTACGAGGCTTTCGCAGCTGCGGGCGTACCGCGCGAGGCGTTCTGCTTGTATCCTGGTGGACACGACTGCGGCCCGGCAGTGATGGAAGTGTGCCAGCGCTCGATGATCTTCGGAAACCAGGCGACCGTCGACCGCTACCACGGCGACCCACGGGTGCAGGCTCACGGCCCGGGATTCAGCAAGATCCTGTTGGGCGATGACTGTGTCGATGACTGGGAAAAGTACATCGACATCATGGCCGACAGCATCTTCGTCAACGGCGGTCGGTCGTGTATCAACGCCTCGGGCGTGTGGGCCAGCCGGCACACCGCCGAGATTGCGGATGCCCTGGCGAAGAAGCTCGGCCCTGTCGCTCCGCTGCCGATGAATGACCCCAAGGCGGGTCTGGCGGCGTTCACAACCCCCGGAGTCGCCGACGGAGTCAATGCCCAGATCGAAGAGAAGCTGCGAGAGCCGGGCTGTACCGAAGTCACTGACAAGTACCGCAACGGTCCACGTCTGGTGAAACACGAGCGGTGTGATTACCTGCGTCCGACGATTTTCCACGTTTCGAGCCCCGACCCCTTCCTGGCGAACATGGAATACATGTTCCCGTGTGCGTCGGTCGTCGAGTGTCCTCAGGATGAGATGATCAAGCGAATCGGACAGACCCTCGTCTGCTCGGCCATTACCAAAAACGAAACCTGGGCCGCCCAGCTGGTCGACGCGACGCACATCGACCGACTCAACGTCGGCCCGATTCGCACGAACCAGCTGCACTGGATGCAGCCGCACGAAGGCAACATCATCGACTTCCTGTTCCGCGCCCGGGCCTACCAGAACAGCCCGCCACCGGCTCATTGAACTGCCCATGAGTAAAGCCCAGAGGTTGCAACCTCTGGGCTTTTTTTCGCGATCAGTAACACTAACTGACTCGATTACAGCGTATCAAAATCCGGCCAGTCGTCGCTGACGGCGAAGGAGACCACGGGGGCTTCGGCGGCTTTGTCGACGTGGCGTTTGATGCGCCGATTGTTGACCGTTTCGAGGCCTTCGTACTTCATCTCGGGCAGCATCTGATTGATGCGGATTTCGATCTGAGTCAGTTCGTCGCCCTCTTCGGGAGTCACGAATGTGAAGGCCCGCCCGTTGCTGTCCGAGGAGAGACGACCGGTACGGCCCACGCGGTGGACGTAATCGTCTGAGGACTGGGGAAGGTCGTAGTTGATGATGTGCGAGATCCCGCTGACATCGATCCCGCGACCGACCACATCGGTGGCAATCAGCAGCCGCAGCGAGCCATCACGCAGCTGGCGGAAGACGCGGTCGCGTTCCCGCTGGGGCAGGTCGCCGTGAATGGCTTCGACGTTCCGCTTGAGTCGCTTACCCAACCGGGCGTGCAGCTTGTCCGCTCCCCGCTTGGTGCGGCAGAAGACGATCGCCTGCTGTGGTCGTTCTTCATAGAGCAGCCGCACGAGCAGCGAGAACTTGCGATTCTCGTCAACGGTGCAGAAGTACTGCTCGACCAGGCTCGGGCCGATCTCTCCACCGGAGAGGTCGACCATGCCGGGAGACTGCATGTACTTCTGAGCCAATCGCTGCACAGCTGCGTCCATGGTGGCGGAGAGCAGCAGCGTCTGACGCTGGGCGGGGCACTTGCGGAGGATGCGTTCGATGTCGGGACGGAAACCGATGTCGAGCATCCGGTCGGCCTCGTCGAGAATCACCATCTTGATCTTGGCCAGATTCAACGCCCCACGCTGGATCAGGTCGATCACACGTCCGGGAGTTCCCACGACGATCGACGGGCAGCGTTCCAGCATCTTGAGCTGGGAGCCAATCGAACGGCCACCCACCAGCAGGGCGGGCTGACAGTTGTGTTCAGCGGCGAGCTTGGTCGCCTCGGCAGCCACCTGCTCGCTCAGCTCGCGCGTGGGCGACAGGACAATGGCCTGTACTTCAGGGAGGCGATGATCGATCGTCTCCAGAATGGGGATCACAAACGCAGCGGTCTTGCCGGTGCCGGTGCGAGCCTGACCAATGCAATCCTTCCCCGTAATCGCAATGGGGATGAACTCAGCTTGAATAGGCGTGGGGTGCGTATAACCGACCGAACGAATCGCTCGCATCATGCGAGTGCTGAGACCCAAATCATCAAACGTGATCAAAACTGGCACTTCCTGCAAAAATCAAAACAAAGCCCTGCTAAGAGCTTGACATGTACTCAGAATACATTAGTGCAGTAGTGCCGCGGGGTCAAGTGCGGATATGAAGATGAGGGCGTATTCAGACTTCTGGCTATCCCATTGTTGTGCAATTCTTAACACACGACTCATCCAGACCCCGAACACTGCTCGGCGGTGCTTCGCTGTCCGGCCTCTCTACAAACACAACGACACCGCGGACAGTCGACCGACCATCCACGGTGTCGTGCGATTCCAACCGAAAACTACTCGTCGGTGACACAGCCTTCGCTCGCGGTCTTCACGTTCTTGATGTACTTGTAGAGCGTGCCGCGGGTGTTCTTGAAGGCGGGTGCCTTGAAGGCTGCCTTCCGTTTCGCCAGTTCGGCGTCGCTGACATCGATATCGATGCGGTTCTTCTCAGCATCGATGGTGATGATGTCGCCGTTCTTGGCCAGGGCGATCGGGCCGCCATCCTGAGCTTCCGGGGTGACGTGGCCGACGATGAAACCGTGCGATCCGCCGGAGAAGCGGCCATCGGTGATCAGTGCCACCTTGTCGCCCAGACCAGCTCCCATGATGGCCGAGGTCGGGGTGAGCATCTCGGGCATGCCGGGTCCGCCCTTGGGACCTTCGTAACGGATGACGATCACTTCGCCGCCCTTAATCTCCTTCCGCTCCAGGCCGTGCAGCATGTCTTCTTCGCTGTCGTAGCACAGGGCAGGGCCCTTGAAGACGAGACCTTCCTTACCGGTGATCTTGGCGACAGCTCCTTCGGGACTGAAGTTCCCCCGCATGATGCGGATGTGGCCGGTTTCCTTGATGGGCTTTTCGAGTGGATGGACCACATCCTGCCCGGGAGTCAGACCGGGCAGCGAGGCCAGATTCTCGGCCAGCGTCTTCCCTGTTACGGTCAGGCAGTTGCCATCGATCAGGCCCTTCTCGAGCAGGTACTTCAGCACAGCTGGGGTACCACCGACCTTATGTAAATCTTCCTGCACGTACTTTCCGCTCGGCTTGAGGTCAGCCAGGAAGGGGATACGGTCGCTGACCTTCTGGAAGTCATCGATTGTCAGGTCGACGCCCACGGCCCGGGCCATCGCGATCAGGTGCAACACGGCGTTGGTTGATCCGCCGACGACCATAATCAGGACCATCGCGTTCTCGAACGCAGTCCGCGTCATAATGTCACGTGGCTTGATGTCCTTTTCAAGCAGCACCTTCAGGGCGGCCCCAGCTGCGAGACACTCCTGGTACTTGCCACCGTCTTCAGCGGGGATCGAGGAGCTGTAGGGGAGGCTCATGCCCATCGCTTCAATCGCGCTGGCCATCGTGTTGGCGGTGTACATCCCGCCGCAGGCACCCGCACCGGGGCAGGACTTCTGCACGACGGTCTTGCGAATGTCTTCGGTGATCTTGCCGCCGATGTATTCCCCGTACGACTGGAAGGCTGAGACGATGTCGAGCTTCTCGCCCTTGGCCCCGCAACCTGGCTTAATCGTGCCGCCATAGATCATCAGCGACGGACGGTTGATACGGCCCATCGCCATCAGACAGCCAGGCATGTTCTTGTCACAGCCAGGAATCGTGATCAGGCCGTCGTACCACTGGGCCCCCATCACGGTTTCGATGCTGTCGGCGATGATTTCGCGGGACTGCAACGAGTAGGACATCCCGTCGGTCCCCATCGAGATGCCGTCGCTCACGCCGATCGTGTTGAACCGCATCCCGACTAGCCCCGCAGCAGTCACCCCTTCCTTAACCTTGGCAGCCAAGTCGAGGAGGTGCATGTTGCAGGGATTTCCCTCGTACCAGACGCTGGCGATACCGACCTGCGCCTTGTTCATGTCAGCTTCGCTCATGCCAGTGGCGTAGAGCATGGCCTGCGAGGCCCCCTGGGACTTCGGCTGGGTGATTTGCGAGGAGTACTTGTTGAGCATGGGACGGTGATTCAAAAGGGTGAATGGCCAGCGACCGATCGAGAAACGAGGCGCCCCGGATCACGGTTCAGTCAAGCCCTTAATGATAACGATCAACCGACCGATGCTGTAGTCGGCAGGCAGGGCCGTCGCACCGTTCTCAAAGAGCGAATGGGTGGCAGGGTCAGTAGCGAAGCGAATGGCCCTGAGGAGAACGAGCATGGCACGCCCTCTCTTCCGGGCCTTCGCAGAAGCCTCAGACCCGGCCACCCCGTCGATCAACCGACTGATGCTGTAGTCGAGGCCGGGACCGCTCAACAACACTTCGCTCGCACGATCATACTGGAACCGGTGAGGAGCAGGTCCTGATCGAGTACGATCTAGGATATCCTGACGAATTGCGAAACATGCCGCAGTCGTGGATTCTCGGTGACCAAGTCGCGGGAGATCCATTGATCAAAGTCGAAGTCGAACAGAGGTTGGTCCCTGATGGCGAAGCGAAGCAGTACCAGCAACCTCTATGACCCGCGTAGTGGTGGACAATCCATCCGGGTGCAGAGTCTGCAACTCGATGCCAAGCTCCATGACCTTGCCCGCACGAATTACTTTGCCGTCTTCCTGATTGAATCGGGCTCGGGCACGTTCTGGGCTGATACTTCATGCTCTTCCTTTCACGCGGACTCGCTGCTGTTTTTTGTCCCCTATCAGCGGATTCGATTCATTCCGGACGCCTCGGTTCGGGCCAAGGTCATCCAGTTCCACGCCAACTTTCTGTGCATCGAGACCTTTCACGCGGAGGCCGGTTGCAGCGGGATTCTGTTTAACGATCCCTATGGGATTCCCCGGTTGGAGCTGGACGAACCAACGCTGTCCAAGGTCAAGTACCTGCTGGAACGCATTTCGAGTGAGCAAGATGAGCATGATGTCGCCTATGGCGATGTGATGCTCGCCTGCCTCAAGGTCTTGCTAATCGACGCCGCACGACTGAAATCACGAAGCTCTGCCGGTTGCGGCACCGGAGCGTTTGATGCCCGGCACCCAACCCTGGTCGAGTTGCGTGAGCTGATCGAGAACCACTACCAGACCCTGCATGCTCCCGCTGACTATGCCCGGCGATTGCACCTGACGGCCAAAACACTGGGCCGCATTGTCCGCGAACATCTGGGAACCACGCCGACGGAACTGATTCGCAGTCGGATCCTGGTCCATGCCAAGTGGCAGCTACTCCACACCTTGAAACCCGTCAAAGAGATTTCGCGGGAGCTGGGGTTCAGCGACGAACTGTACTTCAGTCGCATTTTCAAGAAGGCGACGGGGTACTCCCCTACATTCTTCCGGAGCTTTGAGACTGAGATTCGCGGCGGGAGCAATCTGTCCATGCTTTCGAGCAATGCCCCCATTCTGCATCCAGCTGCGGTGGCCGATAGTTGAGCCATGGCGGTGGACACCTCTGAGGTATCGAAGTCCGGCCGCAGCTTACCCAGCGGAGATGCGAGAATGGCCGTACAGAAATTGTTTGAACTGGCGTCACGGATGGACAAAATCGGCGTGACCGTGACCCGAGTGGGCCTCATCGTGGTTTTGCTCTGGATCGGAGGTCTGAAGGCCTTTCGATACGAAGCCGACGGCATCGTACCGTTTGTCGCGAACAGCCCCTTCATGAGTTTCTTCTACGCCGATCCCGGGAATTACAAGACCCACAAGAATCCGGAAGGGGCACTGGTCCCAGAGAATCGGGCCTGGCACGAAGCGAACCACACGTACATCTTCGCCTATGGGCTGGGATCGGTGATCGTGCTGTACGGCGTGCTGCTGTGCCTGCATCCCTGGCTTCCCCAGGCCGCAGCTGTCGGCAGCCTGCTGGTGTTCGTGATGTCGTTTGTGACGCTGTCGTTCCTCATCACAACGCCGGAGTGCTGGGTGCCGCCCCTGGGAGATGCACAACATGGGTTCCCGTATTTGAGCGGGGCAGGGCGGCTTGTTATCAAGGACGCCATCATGATGGGAGCCGCTTTGGTGACGATGGCTGACTCAGCGAAAGAGTACCTTCAAAAGCAACGGACGGCGTGGAGTGGTAACTGTGTAAATTGACAGCAGGGTAACCCGGCCAGAAGTGGCCGGTTCACGCAGCGACCAGTCGCTTCACCCTGGCGTTCGATTTGGACAAACTGTTTTGATTCTCTTACGATGACGGCAATCTGGCGAAGTGAACGGACATTGAGCGGCGTGGCAGGACAGGGAGTTGTTTGGCCCCCCACCGACAAGTTGGCCGGGCCATCCTGCCTATCCCCCAGCTCGACCTCGGCTGTTATTCATAAGTTCACCCACCACAGAATTGTCTGGTAAACTGTGGCAGTAACACGGACAGAACCAATTAACAGTGGCACCAGAAAGATAAGCCATTACATTGATGGTCTGGTGCATCTGCGAAATTCCATTGGAGAGAGTCCGTGGCAGTCAATACTGATAAAGTTGCAAGCGAGATCCGTGTTGAATTACGAAGTATTATTCGACAAATTGAGGATGCTCGATCACCTGTTTCTCAATTCTGGCTAGACGAGTCGCCCCCCGAAGGAGGTCCTCGCTTCTATGTCATGTTTGATTCAAGGCCAAGAAAGCCGATTCGAGGTCTGAAATGTAGTGTATTGTCTCTCAAGCTACCTGATGAGCGGATTACCGACGCGTATTTCTCGCTAGCAAAAAGTATATGGCAGTTGAAAGATCGTCTCAGACTTTGGGTTAAGGCCAACTCTCTTGCCATAAACATTGAAACTGAGGCGAACGGATGTAAGTTTTTGCAGATGTGCGCGGATCTTGCAAATTGGAAGAAGCACGGCAAGAACGACAATCGGTCGGGAATGAATCCCATTATGGATCTGGTCACCTTTGACACCAGCAAGAGCGGTTCAGTCGAGTTCTTCTATGAGGGGAACACGAAATATAAAGAATTGATAGTATCAAACCCCGTTTCTATCCCTTACAGGATTGATATAACCAATGGAACAAACGGACAAGTTATTGGAAATGCGTTAGACATCATGATCACGGGATTTAGATCGTGGTTTCATGTGATTCATTCTATTAAAGTGCTTGAAGGGGGCAATCCTGAAGCGGAGCATCTTCGATCGATTCTATTTATTGATGGCCCAACAGGCAGCATGGCACTGTAATGTAGCCAGCCAGCCCCATACGCGAGGTGGCCCAGGTTGCTTGCAACCTTTGGGGGCCGCCAGCTTGGAGGCTTTTCGTGTGTTGCGAGGGTGCTCTCTCAACTCCGGGCGATGACGCTTCCGTCTCTTCGGGCTGGGCGGCCCAAACACATGAGCGAGGACCTCCTCAAAACAACCCCTTAATCGGTTCACCATTGGGGAAGATAGCGGTGGGGCGGCCGGACTGGTCGTGGAACTGGGTGTCGAGTGGAACCCCCATGGCGTGGTAGAGCGTGGCCAGGAAATCGTTGTGCGTCACCGGATCTGGCCAAGGTCCCTCGTCCTTGTTGTTGGTTGAGCCGATAACTTGTCCGATGTTCATGCCGCCTCCGGAGAGGAAGACCATCATCGCCGAGACGACCTGATCCAGCACCGGCAGGCGGGCTTTCATCTCGGCGAAGATGTTCCAGACGCCGGCGTGATCGCCCCACCTGCGCCGGGTGCCGCAGCTTTGTGGGCTTCACATGCGAGAGATGGCATTCACTGAATGGTGGATTTCCTGCGATCTTTGTACCTTCTCTGGGAATAGAAATGATCTGCCGCGCAAGGCATCGATCCCAGTGTCGCGAGTGCGAGGAACATCGTCATCGACCATCCTGCTCAGCTCAAACAGATTCTACTGGCGGCACTGGCTCTCGTCGGTCTGGTGTTCGGGATGATCTGGGCTCGTGCCCTGCGACGGAATGGTCGATTGAGTGTCCCGGGTTTATTCCAGACCGTGGTTGGATTCATCACCGATTTCCTGGATACGCTGGGCGTCGGATCATTCGCCGTCACCACAGCGATCTACCGATCTCGGAAAATGGTCTCTGACGAATTGATCCCCGGTACGCTGAATGTCGGACACGCATTGCCCACCGTCGTGCAGGCCTTCATTTATATCGCGATCATCAAAGTCGAAATTCAAACGCTGGTCCTGACAATCCTGGCCTCTGTCCTGGGGGCGTGGATCGGAGCCGGGTTTGTCACACGCTGGCCTAAACAACAGATTCAGCGCGGCATGGGGCTGGCCTTGCTGGCCGCAGCCGGTCTGATTCTGGCGAGACTGACCGGGCTGTTGCCCAAGGGCGGGGACGCCATCGGGCTGAGCGGCGGTTATCTGGTCGTCGCCTTGTTCGGGAACTTCATCTTCGGCGCATTAATGATGATCGGCGTCGGAGCCTATGCCCCCATCATGGTCATGGTCAGTCTGCTGGGGATGAATCCGGAGACGGCATTCCCGATCATGATGGGCTCGTGCGCATTCCTGATGCCGACAGCTGGCATCCGCATTATCCATGCGGAGAAATATCATGATCGAGCGGCGCTCGGTCTGACACTGGGGGGGATCCCCGGAGTCCTGATCGCCGCGTTCATTGTCTGGAAAATACCACTCGATGCGGTGCGGTGGCTGGTGGTCGCCGTCGTGATCTACACCGCCGTGTCGATGTTGTTGGCGGCGAATCGCGAGGCCAGCTCAAGTGGCTTGCCACCTGAGGTCCGCCGCTAATCCGCCGGGTGGTCCTGTTTGAATGCAAACGGCGGCGGCACCGCCGCAAGGAGGCGCTGATTCGCGGAAGTCGAGCAACTCTATTCTCGAAAAGCTTCGACGGCCTGCGGTCCCCAATGGATGCGGAGTAACCTGGGCGACGCCGCACTTTGGTCAAACGGCTCGCAATAACGATTAGCCGACCGAAACCCCGGATGGCCTCAACATCTCCAGGGAGCGGCAGACATGAGTCTGCCGAGGCGTGGAGCGTAGTGAACGCTGAGAGACCAACCGGGCCTCGGCAGGTTGACACCTGCCGCTCTCGGGTGTTACTTGCGGCGTCTCCACTGGGCCGAGATGTTCAAAGCCACATCCCGCTCAACACGTTGTTGCTAGACGATAAACTCACATTAACATTTGATGCTCGACATCGAAAACTGATGTTAGTCAATGGCCGTTACACGTTTGCATTGTCTCCTGTTACACACACTCTTATCAATGGATCTCTCATGAAAAGGCGTGACCTTCTGACTGGGATTTCAGCGGCTGTACTCCCCAGTGTCCTGTTAAGTCATTCAGCCCATGCTGCTGATCGCTCGACAGCTGAGAATGGATTGATTCCCGTCACACTCGGCGAGCCATTCAAACTCTCGATCAGATCCCCCGAGATTGATGTCTCACGGGAATGGAAAACCGACGGTAATGGGACCCCTGAACCAAACGGCAGCATGCTGAGCCCCATTCGAATCGACTCGGGCCTTCTCAATTTGAATCGAAGCCAGAACCTGACTGCGACGTTCGATCTGGCTGTGCAATATGTCAAGAACATCGATTTCTGGGTCTCCGTCGCGCTCTTCGACGATGAACACCAGCTTCTCGGAGCTGCCAATCACCGCGTCTCACTGGAACTCAACGGCGGTTTCATCGAGTTGAACGGCCAGAGAATCACACTCGACTTCGGCAGATCATCGGCCTTCAAACGTGCTGCGTTCGCCGCGATCTCGATCAGTGATCGGAGCGAGTAAGACATCGGCAGGAGGCTGCTCTAATCGCTGATGGTCGAGCGCAGCAACACCTCCAGACGACGGTCGATGAGAACTCTCTATCCCAATGTCGGGTGGCACTGGAGTGGGCTCTGACTCGCCAGTGCTGGACGGGCAGGGCAAGTCGACATCAGAGTCATCGAGTGGTGATGAGCGTCTCCACCGGCGGCCCAAAACGACCGCCAGTGCCACCCAAAAACGAGCTTCATTCGAGTACCGACGCACAACCGTCAGTGCCCCCCCCGCTTGCCAAGCATACTGAGATGGCCCACTACTGAACAAACCGACAATGACACCCGGTGTTCAGCAATCGTCTTATTTTGTTTCCGGAGTGAGCCGGATTGACCTATTAGGCTCATCGAGATTTTCATCGACAAAGAACCTCCTGAATTCGCGAATCAGCCATTCCTCACTTGGAAAGCATTCCTCCCAAATCCACAAAAAGAAGCTTCTTGCGTTGCGGGGGCACTCAAACGGCATGTAGAGAGTGTCAAATACTGCAGACTCCCATCGAAACTTTTCCTGTGACAAATAGTATTGATATGCTCGCTTCAGCTTCGAGATGCTGTCGGCATCAATCCTGTGAACGTAAGGTACGAAATGATTACGAATGAGTTCCCTCATGACGTTTTCATTGTTTGTATCAAGGATTTCAAAGGGCAACAGCTCCTCTTCACTCCCGTAATCTCCTAGCCCAGCCAAAGGATACAGTGGCACAGCCAACCACCACGGATTAACAGGCAGTTTAGGAGAACCATCAAAGTATGAAAGAAAGCTGAGCTTCGTCATGGCTAGGAAACTTCATAGTTGGATCTGTCGGACCGCCCCTGACTACCGGGCCAAGCCTCCTCAAAACAACCCCTTGATTGGCGAACCATTGGGGACAATGGCGGTGGGGCGGCCGGACTGGTCGTGGAATTGGGTGTCGAGCGGGACGCCCATGGCGTGGTAGAGCGTGGCGAGGAAATCGTTGGGGGTCACCAGGTCGGACTGCGGTTCCTCGCCCTTGCTGTTGGTGGAGCCGATGACCTGGCCCATGTTCAGGCCGCCGCCGGAGAGGAAGACCGACATCGCCTTGCCCCAGTGGTCGCGGCCGGGCTGGCCGTCGAAGTTCGACAGCCGGGGGGTGTG
>CANJZR010000021.1 GCA_947479075.1 Planctomycetaceae bacterium | reverse complement strand
TCACCTCACTACTCGCTGCTCATGACACCTGGGTCGAGACCAATGCCTCGATCGTTCGCAAAGGCGAGCTGGTTCATGTAGACCTCAAGCTGGGAAACCATGGCAACGCACATCGCGACTTCAAACTCGCGAGCAAGATTGCCCTCGATAAGTGTGAGGTGTCGGTGATCTCGCCGGATGGCAAATCGACCGACATGCAGCCGAAGATGGTCGACACCGGCTACACACCAAAGGAGGGGTACTGGACCGGACGCTTTGTGACCCGCAGCGAAGGGCTGTACATCGTCGCGCAGACCTGCGAATCGAAGCATGGCACAACGCGAGGCATCAAGTCGGCCAAGACCTTTTTTGTGGCCAGTCAGAAGCTCGACGCGGTCCCCGAGGATCTCGCGGGGTTCGATAAGCCGTTGGGGCATTCGTATGAAATCGTCCCTCTGGTGAACCCGGTGACCGCCATGGGGCCAGGGCAGCCGATCCGCGTTCGCGTTCTCTACGAAGGAAAGCCTGTCCCCGAAGCCCGGGTATCGTTCATCCCCCGTGGCGTTCAGCTGGCCGAGGGGTTTGACAAGGATTATGAACAGCTGACCGACAAAGAGGGAGTTGCAACATTCACTCCCAGCGAGGGAAATGTCTACCTGATCGTGAGCCATCATCATGCCGACGACCAGAAGGGCGAGGGGTACGACAAGACCCACTACTCTGCCGCATTAACCATCTCCGTGCCCCAACTCTGCCCGCACTGCATCAAGGCACTGACCACGCAGAAGTAGCCAGCTGCTCACCCACACGGACCGGATGGGGCAGTTCATCGCCGCCCGTGTTGACTTGCAGGGATCATTCCAGCCCCTTCTCTGCATTCTCTTTCTTCATCTTCTGGATGATCTCATCCAGTGTCGGCAACTCGATCTGGTCATAGGGGATGTCTTTGGGTTTCCCGAGACTGGATGGGGGATTCAGCTCGAAAGTGTCCTCAGACGGTTGAGAAGATTCGGGATACAGATTGCTGTTGTCGGTTGGTCGCGTGCTGTACGGGTAGCAACGCATCTCGCAGAACCGGCCGTGCGGACCGATCGACTGCTGGCTCTCCTGCACGAAGAAGATGCCGTGTGTCTCCAGGATCGTCCCGGTTTCGTACTCCAGGTTCGCCAGCTGGGTGTTGTATTGCGTGAGGGCGTCGGCTTCGGCGGTGACGGTATTTCCCCAGTCGCTGATGGCCTGCAGCACGTTGATCAGAATGGTCTGCTGGGTTTGCCATCGCAGCAGCTGGGCGTCGAGGTTCACGCGGGCTGCCAGTCGGGCGTCATGCAGTGCCAGGTACTGTTCATACAGCTGGTCGAGCAATCGGACCGCCACTGCCAGCGTGTGCGTCGTCGCATGGTAGCCCTGTTTCAGGTTGATCTGATCTCGAGCAATGAGCAACTCTTTCTGACGCAAAGTGGCCCGGGCTTGCCGGAGCCCGAGCGGAACCGAGAAGTTCACCCCCAGTGTGGCATCGTTGTATTGTCCGAAGGCTGTGCGATTCGCTCCCAGAGGCGTTGTTCCTTCCAGTCCGTTCCACCGATAGAGAGCCACTGCATCCAGCTGGGGCAGTGCGATATTGTTGGCGATGATGCGCTGCTGAATATCGGCTTCGAGTACCAGTTTGAGTTCGACCATGTCGGGTCGACGCTCTTCCGCCAGGGCCAGCAGTTGACCCCAGTCAGGAACGTATTGCTCTTTCGTGGGTGGCGTGGTGGGGATGTAGACGGTCCCATCGTTGGGCGGCACACCGATCATGTTCCTCAGCGCCGCTTCGCGGAGCAGGACGTTGCCCTGAGCGGTTACGACGCGAGCCTTGATGTTGGCCAGGGCCAGCTGGGCTTGAGCGAGATCGGCACGATTGTCGATGGCCTGGCGGACGCGAGCATCCACACGACGTACGGTTTCGGTGAGCTGATCGACCTGCTGCTTGCGGGCCCACAAATCAGTCCGCGCATAGACCAGTAGCCAGTAGGCCTCAATGATGCCGCGGACATTGTCCTGGACGGAGTTCTTGAACTGGAAGTACGAACGTTCCGTGTTGATCCCGGCAATGATGATCGGTGCGAGGTTGGCCTCAATGCTGCCACCCTTGAGGAGCGGCTGGGTATAGCTGACAAACGTGGATGTGGACGTAAACGGATCGAGAGCATAGATCCCGGGGCTGCGAGTCCCGGTCAGTGCATCGATCCCTGCCGTGAAGTTTCCCCCGGTGAGATCGGTTTTGGAGAGCCGAGTCGAAGTGTTGAAGTTGTCGTTACGAAGTCCAGTGATGAACGCATTGCCAGGCAGGATGGGATCAAACACCGCTTGCGGGTCTTCGAGTCGATTCCAGCTGTTGTCGATTTGGAGGACCGGGTCGAATCTCGCCTGTTCCTGATCGATGGACGTGTTTGTCGTGGCGACATCATAGATATTGCGGCCAGAGTTGACGGCCTTGACCCCGGACAGGACGCGCACCACATCCATGTTGCGCATGGATGTGCGGATCACCCCATCCAATGGAATGTACTCCGGTGTCAGATCGTCCATCGGTCGCGACACCGTCGAGGGTGCCAGGGCATCTGGCGATTGATACCGGGGAAGTTGATACGGCTGGCGGATCTGAATCGATCGTCGCTCCGGAAAGATCGTCCCGATCGGTCGCTGAGCGAACACCGATGCTTCATGAAAGACCGGCACGAGACTCCAAAACGCAATCACGACTCCCAGCTTCACGTGCGAGCGGCTGGCGGCAACCATCCGTGACAAAAAATGTCCTGCCAGCCCATCGTTTCCATCCGACGGCTCACCGGTGGACGCCTCTTCAGCGCCATACCGAGCCGCGACCAGGCGTTCAACGCCTGAGTCGAGCTGCATGAGCCAGTTGCGGAATCTGCCGAAGATCATACGTGAACCGCTCGTGCCTGGAGTGGGGATCGTCCCACTTCTCCATCGTCGCACGGTCGCTCGTAACTCCGGGGTTACTCCATAAGGCCCGCTTGTAACACCTTTGCGGCCTCTAGGAAGTCGGACGTATCCGTCACAATTCCCCCATCCCGCAAAACGATAATCCGCTTGGCATTCTTTGCGACGTTCAGGTCGTGGGTGACCAGGATCACTGTAATGCCGTTTTTCTCGTTCAAATCCTTAAAGAGTGCGATGATCTCCCGGCTCGTTTTCGAGTCGAGGTTCCCCGTCGGCTCGTCGCCCATCAGGATCGCCGGCTCGTTGACCAGCGCCCGGGCGATGGCCACGCGCTGCTGCTGTCCCCCGGAAAGTTGGCTCGGGTGGTGGTCCAGACGGTTGCCCAACCCCACCAGTTGCAGCTTCTCCACAGCCCGCCGATGCCGTTCCGATGACGACATTCCCGTGGAATAGAGCAGCGGAAGCTCAACATTCTCCAAGGCGGTCGTTCTGGAAAGCAGGTTGAAATTCTGGAATACAAACCCGATTCGCTGGTTGCGGATGCGGGCTCGCTGAGCTGCCGCCATTCCCGCAACCTCCTCACCCGCAAGTACATAGCTCCCGCTGGAGGGGCGGTCGAGACAACCCAGAGTATTCATCAAAGTACTTTTGCCCGAACCCGATGGGCCAATCAATGCGATGAACTCGCCTTTCTCGATGGTCAGATTGGCGTTCTTCAACGCCTCGACTTTGACTTCTCCCAAGTCGTAAACTTTGGAGCAGTCGCGAATTTCGATGAGAGCCACCGAACCGGCCTCTTTCCCTCTAGACTGGATCGAACAGGTCTATCTGGTCGATTGTGACGAAGGAGAATCGAATTCGCCATACGCCCACACCAGTTGACCCGTCTTCCTGTGCCACTGGTTTCGGCCTTCTCACGATTCCCGCTCCCGGACTTCCACTGTTCGCCGAGGACTGGTCCACGCCCATCATCAAGCTCGGGTGACCGGCGAAGACTGAACCAACAGCACAGCCTATGCGTACTCTCCTCAAATACCTGATCATTCTCGCGGTCATTGCTGGCCTGGGAACCGCCGTGTATTGGCCAATCAGTCGGTACTTGGCAGAACGAAACAAAATTGTCTGGCGAACCGCGAAGGTCGAAGAAGGCAAGATCATCGCTGTGGTGAACTCGACCGGAACCATCAAACCCAAGCTGCAGGTCACAGTCGGTTCGTTCGTCTCGGGGCCGATCACGGAACTGCACTGCGAGTTCAACCAGGAAGTGAAGAAGGACGACCTTCTCGCCAAGATCGATCCCCGGATCTATGAGGCCAACGTCTCTCGCGACAAGGCCGTGCTTGCCAATCGCAAGGCGGACATCCCCCGCGTTCAGGCTCAATTACAGCAGGCCATCAACGACGAGAAACGTGCCATTGCACTGCGGCAAGAAGACAAAACCTTCATCGCCCAGGCGGAGATGGACAAGTTCATGTTCACCCGTCTGTCGCTGGAAGCCCAGCTGAAGGTCGCAGAAACGGGAATCGACCAGGCGGAGGCGACGCTGGATCTCTCCGAGCTGAATCTGGGATATACCGAGATTAAGTCCCCCGTCGATGGCATTGTCATCGATCGCAAGATCGACCCGGGTCAAACACTTGCCGCAGCGTTCCAGACGCCCGAGCTGTTCATCATCGCCCCCGACATGCGCCAGGAAATGCATGTCCACGCCAGCGTCGACGAAGCGGACATCGGCAAGATCCACATGGCTCAGGAAAAGAAGTACCCGGTCACGTTCGTGGTCGATGCCTATGACGACCTGTTCTCCGGGCATGTTCAAGAGATCCGCCTCAGCTCGACCACGCTGCAGAACGTCGTGACCTACCCCGTGATTGTCGGAGCGCCGAACCCGGAGTTGAAACTGCTTCCCGGCATGACAGCGACGATCTCCTTCCAGGTCGATGAACGCAGCAATGTTCGCAAGCTTCCGAACACAGCCCTGCGGTTCTACCCCGATGCGTGGAATGTGCGGCCCGAAGACCAGCCGATTCTGGAAGGGATGGCGAGCAATCAGCCAAAGAGCGGTGAGGAATTTGCGGACGATTCCAGTTCGACGATCACGCAATCCGCGATCGAGCAGGCGGAGCTCCGCAAGAAACGCGGCTACCGCCATGTGTGGGTCGCTGAAGGCCAGAAGCTGCGAGCGATCCCCGTGACCACGGGCCTCTCGGATGGGAAGTTCACGGAGATTGTTGAAGGTGACATTCCTGTCGGCATGGAACTGGTTACGGGCATCCAACCTCGGTTTCAGGGGCAGGCTCGCTAGTCGCGATGCACGCCAGACGCCACAATCCCCAGCAGATGTTCCGCGCGCGGGCGTCTTGGTTGTGAACCTCGGATTGCGGACTGGCCCCAGCCCATGAAACGCACGATTCCCCTGCTGATTACGGCATTCGGCGGTATTGTGCTGGTGATCGCATTCTTTATCCCCGCGTTTGAGTCGTGGGGAGAGGAAGCGTCGATCTGGTTCGACATTCTCGCAGCCATCGCATTCATCCTCGGTGGTGGCAATCTGTTCAAGGTCCACCTCAAGACGATCAGCGATCGCAAGAAGGGGTGGGGTTTCTCGGCCGTCACGCTGACAGCGTTTCTGCTGATGCTCATTTTCGGACTCTTTAAGTTCGGCAGCCTTCCATCGCCCAGTACCGAGTTCTACGGCCAGTCGCTTGTCGAATTTCCTCTCGACTGGATGCCGGAGTATGACTCACCAGGGGTGCTACGTCCGTCGGAGATCCGCCCTGCCTTTCCGGCGTCGATTCGCAGGCAGTTGCGGATCGCGGATGGGAAAATCTACTTCCGTGGATGGGCTTCGGGGACATATGCCGAGGCCCTCGACAGCCTCGATGATCAGCTCGCCTGGCGCTGTTCATGCGAACGGCTCGGCGAGGTCGCTCAACCTCCCGTCGAGCTTCGCGGGAAGGTGTCTCACCTGCCGGATCACAACAAACTCGCCTTCCGGGGCGTGATGTCACCTGCGGATGAGCAGGCTCTGCGGGCACTCTTCAACAACCAGCCGGATGCCTTGAAAGCGATCGATCGACTGGCACTGGCCACCCGGCGAAAGACCACGATCGCGGTCACTCCACCGGCTTCATTCCAGATCCCCGAGGGTCTGACCAGCGCTGTCGAAGTTACCCCGTCATCGATCGCCGTCACCGGGCCGGTCTCGACCGATCAGCGAGACGAACTGGCCCGAGCAGCCTGCCACTACCCGCTGGCCAAGCCACTGAGCGAACCTGCCCGCGCGGCATTCGTGGCCGAACTCGAACAACAGGGAACCCCTCTGACGACCGTTCAAAAGCAGGCACTTGATCGCTATTTCAATGGTCTGTGGCAGATGGACCTGTTCATCCAGGTCCTCGCCGGTACCGGTGCTCCCGAGCCCGGCCGGAAAACCAGCTGTGAGCTACTGGAAGAGCAACAACAGGGTGTCGTCGAACTCGTGCGAGAGACCCCCGCGACTGGTACGCTGGAGCCGATGACCGATGAGCAGCGTGCCCTGCTGAAGTCGTTCGAGCAAACACCCGAGATGACCGCTGAGGATCTGCTGACCAGGCTTAAGGCTGCCCATCTCTCTGGACCGCGGACCGCCGCTGTCGAATCCTTCCTGAAGCAGATCCCCACCATCGGCGAACGAAACAAAGCACTCTGTGTCGAGTTGCTCAAAGCCGGGGCGCTCTCGAAGCCGCAGCGAGATTGGCTGTTGAAGGATGCCCGATCGCAATACGCCTGGCGGCTGGCGGTTGGAGATTTGTTCGTGAAGGCCCATACCGTGGTCTACCCCTGGTCGGGTGACTACTCCGAGGGTGGTACACCGTTTGACTGGGTGTTCACCTGGGTGCTCCAGCCGCTCATGACGACGACCTTTGCCTTGCTTGCGTTTTATGTGGCCTCGGCGGCGTTTCGAGCCTTCCGTGCCAAGAACCTGGAAGCGACGTTGCTGCTCGTGACAGCTCTGATCATCCTCTTCCGGGCGACGATGTTTGCCGGTGCGGTGCAGGTGCCGCTCCCTGGTGGCACGGTGGTCGGCATGGACCGCATCTATGCTTTCGTCATGAGTGTCTTCAACACGGCGGGAAACCGGGCCATCATGATTGGCATCGCCCTCGGGATCGCCTCGACCAGTCTCAAAGTCCTCCTCGGCATCGACCGCTCCTACCTCGGTTCCGATGACTGAGCAAGTTGCCAATCGCCTGGCTCTCCTCTCTCCCCTCTTGTCTCTCATCCCTCTTCCATGCTTCACTTCCTGCAGACACTTGATCGCCGCTGGATCTTCCTGCTGATGGCAGTGGCGGTCGCAGTGCCGACCTGGGCGCAGTTGAAGTTTCCGGAAACGCCAGGGCAGTTCTCGCAGGATGTCTTTGATGAGATCGAGAGACTTCAACCGGGCGACAAGGTGCTGATGGCGTGGGACTACGATCCATCGACCGAGGGTGAACTCAGCCCGATGGCCAAGTCGTTTGCGAAGCACTGTGCCGCCAAGAAAGTCAAACTCTACTTCATTACGCTGCTCCCCCTCGGTCCGAAGATGATCGAAAAGACGATCGATGAGGTCATCCGTCCTGACTATCCTGATCGGGTCTACGGAGAGGACTTTGTGAACCTCGGTTTCAAATCGGGGAACGAAGGCGTCGTCAAAGTCATCATCACCAACCTCCGCGGCCTCTACACCACCGATGCCCGTGGAATCAACATCGATCAGATTCCCATGTGCCGCGACGTGAAGAGCGTGCAGGACATGAAGCTGATTGTGAACGTCAGCGGTGCGTATCCCGGCACCAAGGAGTGGGTGCAGTACGCGGTCACTCCCTATCAGGGCAAAATTCGAATCGTCGGCGGCTGTACCGGGGTGCAGGCTCCGTTGCTCTTTCCCTATATCCCGACTCAGCTCAACGGGTTGCTCGTCGGGATCAAGGGGGCAGCGGAGTACGAACAGCTGGTCGTCGATCACTATCTCAAAGAGAATCCGGACGACCCTCGCTTTGGAGACGCCCGCAACCGCATGGGACCGCAGTCCATCGCCCATCTGGTCATGATCTTTTTGATATTGCTCGGCAACGTTGTCTTCTTCTGGGAGCGACGAGTTCGACAGAAAGGCGAGGCGTCCTGATGTCGACTCTGAGAACCTACCTTCAGTTGTGTCGATTCCCGGCGGTGTTCACCGCATTGGCCGACATCATGCTGGGATATTTGCTGACGCGGACAGGTGTCGACTCCGGATCTCAGCTGGGTCTTCTGCTGGGAGCATCGGCAGGGCTCTATCTGTCGGGGATGGTCTGGAACGACATCTTTGACCGCAAGCAGGATGCCGAGGAACGTCCGAAGCGTCCCATCCCCTCGGGGCGAGTTTCCCTTCGGGCGGCTGTCATGTTCGCCAGTGTGCTGACCGCGATCGGACTCACCTGTGCGGCTGCCGCTGGGATCCGCAGTCTGGCGGTAGCCGGGATGTTGACCGCTTGTATCTTTCTGTATGACGGAGTTTTGAAGAAGACTCCGCTCGGCCCGTTCTTCATGGGCAGCTGTCGGTTTTTGAATGTGATCCTTGGGGCGAGTACAGCTGGCGTTCGGTTTGCGAGTGCGTGGCAGATGCCTCAGCTGTGGGTGGCGGCTTGTTTGGGTATTTACATCATGGGCGTGACGTGGTTCGCCCGGACTGAGGCACTGACCTCGCGTCGCAGTGTGCTGACAATTGCAGCGGTGATCATCAATGCCGGGTTGCTGGGACTGGCCACCTGGATCGGCGGCTGGACGATCAGTTCTGGATTTCTGATCGGAGCTGGGGGAGTGCGCGACCCCAAGATGGTATTACTCATCCTGGGGATGATCGCCCTGACGATCAATCGCCGAATCTTCATGGCCATTCAGCACCCCGAACCAGCTTACGTGCAGTCGGGCGTCAGGATGATGCTGCTCTCGGTGATCATGCTGGATGCGACGTGCATCTACTTCAAACTCGGCGATCCAGGGCTGGTCTATGCGGCATCGGTCGCGTGCCTGGTTATTCCCGGTCTGATCATTGGCAAGTGGATGTCGATGACGTAGTCCGTTGTCGTGTTCAGATGCGATCTCAAACCTGATCATCGCGGGTTTTGAATTCGGACCCCCATCGCGGGTATAGTGGTAGACTGCAACCAAACTGCGATGTGATGTGGAGACCCGAGCATGAATTCTCTTTTCCCCTGCGGCCAGACCCGTCGTGAATTCGTCTGGCAGATGGGCGGCGGATTCGCTGGCTGTGCCCTCACGTCGATGCTGGCTCAGGACGGGTTCTTCACCCGGCATGCGTACGCTGCTCCCGCCGCTGCGATGAATCCACTGGCCGCGAAGGCACCGCAGATTCCGACGAAGGCCAAGAGTTGTATCTTCCTGATGATGAACGGGGCTCCAAGCCAGGTCGATACGTTCGACTACAAGCCTGCGCTCACGAAGTATGCCGGGAAGTCGCTCCCCGAGGACAAGAAGTTCATTAACAGCGGCGGTCGCAAGGTCGGATTCCTGACGCCGAACTTCCGTCCGTTTCAACCCGGAGGCGAGAGCGGGCTGTTGATTTCGGATTACTTCCCGAATCTGCGTAAGCATGCCGACAAGCTGGCGGTCATCAAGTCATGTCACGCCGACAGCCACGCCCACGGCTCGGCCCTCGTGCAGATGAACACCGGCAAGACACTGATCGGTCGGCCGTCGATGGGCAGCTGGGTGGTGTATGGGTTGGGGACCGAAAACCAGAGTCTGCCGGGTTATGTGGTGATGCTCGACAAGCGGGGCGGTCCGATCTCAGGCCAACCGAACTGGGCTAGCGGTTTCATGCCGAGTACTTATCAAGGGACGCTCTTCCGACCAGTCGGCAATCCGATTCTGGATCTCAAAGGCCCTGAGTTCATGGACCAGCAGGCCCAGCGGCGGCAACTCGACCTGCTGGGCAAGCTGAATGAGAAGCACATGCAGGCCCGGGCCGGTGGACAGGATCTCGCCTCCCGCATTCAGACCTATGAACTGGCTTACCGCATGCAGTCGGAGGCCCCCGAGGCGGTCGACCTCGGATCTGAAACTCAGGCCACACTGAATGCGTACGGAGTGGGACAACAACCGACCGATGAGTTTGGACGCAACTGCTTGATCGCGCGGCGAATGGTCGAGCGAGGGGTGCGGTTCATTCAGCTTTATTCCGGCGGTGGTCACCTCGAGGAGACCTGGGACGCTCACGAGAGTATCGAGAAGAACCACGGTCGGCATGGGGCGGAAGTCGACCAGCCGATTGCCGCTCTGCTCGACGATCTCGATCAGCGCGGGTTGCTCGATTCGACTCTGGTTGTCTGGGGCGGTGAGTTCGGACGTATGCCCTTCAGCGAAGGTCAGGGGGCGCCCGGACGCAATCACAATCCCTACGGCTTCAGCATGTGGATGGCCGGGGCGGGCGTCAAAGGTGGCATCAGCTACGGCGAGACCGACGAGATTGGCTTCGAGGCTGTGTCAGATAAAGCCCATGTGCATGACATCCACGCCACGATTCTGCACCTGATGGGGCTCGACCACGAGCTGCTGACCTACTTCCATCAGGGCCGCGACGAGAGCTTGACCGATGTCTTCGGTAAGGTGATTACCGGGATCCTCGCGTAAGGTTCGTTTCCAGACGAGCGGACGATTGAGTTCACGCGTTTACGTGCGGATCAGTTGACCTGAGCGTGATTGCGGTGAAATCGTCCCTGCGAACTGAAGGCAGGGACTTCTGCCTCGCTCTTCAGGCGACGGGCAATCGCTTCCAGCTGGCGCGTGGTCGGTGGACTCTGGCGGGCCGCCAGTTGCAGGACATCAATCTGAACATCGGCCGGAAGGCTGGCCATGAGCTCGCCGACATACTGCGAAGGAAGTACGCACACCACGCAAGCGAGCGTCTCCGCTGGCTCCATCATCAGGGCGGGAAGCCAGTCCGAAAACCTGGATGTGACCAGAAACTCCAGCGGGTTGATATGCAGCTGGGGATCATGCGGCGCTGCTTCTTCCATCGCCTGCAGATCCACATCGTCATAGTTGTTTCGCCTGGCAGCCACGATCGCCCAGCCCAACGCAATGAACACGAGCCCGACACCGCAGAGTGGAAACAGCGATGAGGGGTCACGCAGTGGGTCCAGCGAACTCACCGCTTCCGCGACAGGCGCGCTGGCGATGCGCTCTCCCGGGATCAGGTCGATGACCACTTCCGGCGTCGGTCCCTGATCGGGAAGAGCGCCTTTGACTCGCTTCAGCAGCTGGCTGTTGACATCGCGTTCGATCACTTCGAAGGAATTGCCGTCCGAACCGGTGCGCATTTCCTGTTTGCGAAGATAGAACTCCTCGGGCACAGCCAGATGGACGTGGACCAGCTCCGCCATTGCCTGGTTCAGACCGAGAAGATGAGCCGCCGACTTGGCATCTTTGGTTTTTGAATTCCGATCTGCGCGCAAGCTCGGCAGTGAACCGATCTCCGAGAGGTCAGGCATGGGCGGAGCCTGACCCGGTAATCGCGCGGTCAGGTGATCGATCGGGTCGGCCCACGGATGCTCGACTGCCGCATGAAAAGGCACGTCATCGATGAAGACCCCCACGCGGATTCCGTCGACATGCTGGAGCAGCTGTTCGATCCGACGGCGATAGATGGCCGACCGTTCGTCGCGCTGCTGGTCCTGCTGCCGTTTGAGTGGCTCGTCGGTGGTCGCTTCGTAAGTGATCCGACGATCCAGATCCATCACGATGACATCGTTGGCCGACAGGTTTCCCTTACAACCGGCGACAGCGGAGCGGACGGAGCGAATGATTTCCGGTGTGATTTCCGAACCGGGATCGGGCTTCAAGTAGACCGTCGCTCGCGACTTGGATTCCCGGTTCCAGCCGACCGTTTTGTCTTCGTCCCAGACGACTTCGGCTTTGGCAATGCCCGTCATCTGATTCAACATGCGGCAGATCTGACGTGCGCGGGCAATCTCGCGAGCGGCTTCGCGTTCGCGAGTTCCGGAGAAGTGGCCGAGTTTGGAATTCGCCGCTTCCCACTCATCCGCCCAGTGCAGGTCGGAAGACTCTTCGGATTGCAGAGCTGCACCCGCAGCTTCCGCGAACTCTTTGGGAACCTGAACCTGGCCGTTGGCGTACTCGAACTGGGAGACACCGGCCTGCTGCAGGCGCCGCCGGACTTCGCCCGCGTTCTGGCTCAAGGAAGAGGGGACCGAAAGTTTTGTCATTTCGGTCGCGGAGTGATTCGTCAGCTGCAGAATGCCGAGGACCAAAGCAATTGCGACGACAGCCAGTCCCATCCGACCGCGAGGGGATCGCCACCACGCAGTCGATCGATTGTTCTCGGTAGAGGTGTGTTCATCCATGGGAACATGCCAACTGACGATGATTCAGGAGAGCGCCGACTGAAAACGGACAACCTTCAACAAAACAGGCCGCCGCTTTCGCGACGGCCCGAATGTGCGTGGCTGGTTAGGCCACCTTGGCGATCTTGTTGGAGCCCGGGCCCCCACGTGGTGGGTAGCCGTACTCGCGGAGCTTGCCGGAGAGGGTCCGAATTCCAATCGACAAGGCCTTGGCGGTCAACTCACGGTTGCCACCGTACCGGTTGAAGGTTGCTTCAATCAGCTTGCGTTCCATTTGAGCCAGGGTCATGCCTGGTTCGCCGGTTTCGCCTTCGCTGCTCTGCTCCAGCCATGGCTCCAGGTCAGAGACGCTGAGGTCATCGGCGGAGGCGAGCGAACAGCAGCGGCTGATCACGTTCTGCAGCTGACGGACGTTGCCGGGCCACGCATGATTTCGCAGACGCTGGAGAGCTTCGGACGAGATTCGCTTCTGGGGCTGACCTTCGCGAACTGAGCATTCGAGGAGGAACTGCTCAGCCAGCGGAGCCACGTCTTCGGGACGATCACGCAGTGGCGGGACAACGATGGTGTGCTGCCTGCACAGCCGCAGCAGTTCGCGGTGGAACTTGCCTTCGTTGACCAGCTGATTCAGATCGGCGTGTGAGCTGACAACGATTCGCACGCGGACTCCGACATCTTCCGAGCTGCCCTGGGGGCGGAAGGTGCCGGTGGCGAGCACGCGGGCCAGCTGTTCCTGGAGGGGAACCGACAATGTTTCGATGTCTTCGAGGAGGAGTGTCCCGCCCTGGCCACCTGCGAGGCGACCGGGGTGATGCACATCACCGAAGAGTTCTTGTTCCAGCAGGTTCGAAGCCAGCACGCTGCTGCACAGCTTGAGGAACGGGCTGCGAGTGCCGAAGCGGGCGACATGAATCGCACGAGCGACAACCGTTGTCCCAACCCCTGCTTCGCCGACAACCAGCACTGGGCGATCGTGTTCGCTGGCGGTCTGGACCAGGCGGCGGACATCGTCCATCGCCGGGCTGATTCCGACCAGGTCGTCGAACATGCGACCTTCGAGGCGGCGCTTCAGCTGCAGGTTCTCAGCCACCAGTCGCGAACGACCCACAGCGGAGAAGAGCAGGCGGCCCAGCTTCTCAGGAGTACAGGGTGGATCAAGGACATCACAGCCAGCGGGCTGAGCCCACACGGCTCGATCTGCCAGAGCCGGAACCACGATGAACTGTGTCGGCTTACCCGCGATGCGGACCGTTGAGTTCAGGTTTCGGATCACTTCATGTGAGGACGGTTCGTCCAGAACACACGCGGCGAAATCGTCCGTGGACAACCCCTGACGCAGCTCGTCGAGAGTGGAGTACATCACGGCGTCATAGCCGTTCTGTCGGACCACCATCGCCAGACGCGACCGGGAGGGTTCATGAACTGACCATACGGCTACACGTCCTGTGAGCCGAATTGTGGCAGGCATCAGCGAGTCCATCATGGCTCGGGAAACCTTTTCCAAGAGGGATCGGAGCGCACGTTGAGCGGGACATTTGCGAGTGCAGATGCCTGATCAAGTGCAGAAACGATGAGTGACGGGATGGGTTGACAGCTGCGTCGGGCGTACGGAAAGCGAGGGGAGTTCAGTCAGCGATTCGAAGCGTTGGTCCGATTTGGGAGAGCCGGTGGAGAACCAGCAAGAAGTCCCAGGATCAGTGTTCGGCCTTGAGTCACCTTATCGACAGAGCTTCCTCGGGTTACCGCGTGGGTCGCACGCCGCAACTGACGAAGGGGAAGGGAGTTGGTGAGGGGGAAAGTGGTGGGAGACGTGATGGGACGAGTGATATCGCCCCCTCGTGAAATCGGTCAACGCGTTTCATTAACGTTTTCAAGACTTCTGAAGACAATTTACTTTTATGCAAAAAACGTTGTAGGGGTGACAACGAAACGCTGTGTGTACTGCAAAAAACCTAGGAAAAACGCTGGTTTTGACTCTTTGGCAGGGCTCTAACGGGCACTTACTGACCTCCAGTGCATTCGTCGTGCCAACGGCTTCAGAATGAAAATCGCCATTTTTTCTGAAGTTGCGATTGCGGCAGAATGTGCCTCGAGGCCTCGTTGTTGGGACACGATTTTCCGTGTGAATCAATGTGGCTGTCGGTCCGTAAATATCCGGTTGAGGTCATGTGAACTCTGAACGGTCGTCAGTGACCGATGAATGGAGGTCTCAGTGCACAGGATTGGGTGTGCTGGCCCTCTCTCTCAACTCCATCGGGAGTTCCGGAACAAACCGACAGCGGGGTCGTACCGCTTTACTCACGGGCTCTCTGGCTTTTGAGTAGTCATCGAGACGGAAATCTGTGAATATTCCAACAAGGCTGGGATCCCCCGGTCGTGCTGTGATCCTTTCACAGTCAGTTCGCAGGAGTGATTCACCATGGATTTGGTTCGTCGGCTAATTCTCTGTCTGCTGGCACTGGCAGCTTTTCAGATCTCAATCGCGCCATCGACCGCGCGAGCTGTTGAGACCACTGCTGAGGAAGAGGACGAGCAGGAAGTTCCTGTCACTCCGAATCCCCTGGAGAAGTTCAAGCTCCAGATTGGTGACGAGGCACCCGTCCCATACGACCCCATCAAGCCCGAGGACTCGGAGCACAAGCAACGCCGCAAGGCGATCAGCTGGCAACTGGCCGGTCAGCTGCATCTCTCGAATGCGGAGACCGACAAGGCGGAATTGAAGGTTGCCGAGAATTGCTTTCGGAAGGCAGTGGAAGCCGATCCGACATTTATGCGTAGCTATCAGATGCTGGTCAGTCTGTTGATCAGTGGTCCAATCAATGATGAGAAGATCTCGGAAGCCAAGAAAGTGGCGTTCCAGGCAGCGGAGAACTCGGGAGAGGGGTTCACGCTGGTTCGCCAGCTCGCCGGGTTGCTGGCCCGGACGCAGGTCGACCGCGGTATCAATGTGCTCATCGAAGCGTTGTCCACCAAGAGCCTCGACCCGAAATCGGTCTCGTATTTCCAGATCCAGCGGGATCTCGGCT
>CANJZR010000020.1 GCA_947479075.1 Planctomycetaceae bacterium | reverse complement strand
GCGTGGCGATCGTGATGCTCGACATCCCCTTCAGCGACCAGAGCAGCTTCCCCTCCAGATCGTAGGACCGCACCTCTCCGGTTCCGGCGGTAACGATCTCGGTCCGCTGGGCGTTCTTCCAGATGAACGGCGTTGACCAGTTGCTCTTTTCCTCGCGCGGGGTTCGCCAGGCGAGGCTGCCGGTTTTGGTGTCGAGAGCGAGCAGGTAAGAGTCCTTCTCATTGTCGTTGACCAGATACAGCCGTCCGTCATACAGCACCGGGGAGGAAGCGGTGCCCCAGCCCAGCCGCATGGGTTGGGGAGTGGTCCGGTGTTGCCACACTTCATTGCCATCGAGATCGAAGCAGAAGACCCCGAGGTTACCGAAGTAGCAGTAGACGCGCTCGCCATCAGTGACGGGTGTCTCGGAGGCGTAGCTGCTCTTGAGGTGGATGGGCGTTTCGGGTTTCCCCTCGTGGACCTGCTTCTGCCAGAGGATCTCACCACTCTTGAGGTCGAGGCAATAGACCTTCCACTGATGGACGGAGTCGGGAGCCTGGGGCCGATCACCGCCAAAGTAAAGCCCCTTCTTCGGCTCTTCGGACTGGCCGACGTTGATCACTGTCGTCAGGACCACGCGGTCCCCCCACACGATCGGCGAAGACCAGCCACGCCCCGGGATATCGGTCTTCCACGCCACGTTCTCGGTCGCCGACCAGATGTCGGGCAGGCCGCTGCTGTCTCCCACTCCTCGCGAACCGGGCCCGCGAAACTGCGGCCAGTTGTCCCCGGCACGAGAGCTGGAACTGCCCGCCCCCAGCAGAAGCACGACAAGGAATAAGGATGCCAACATTCTCATGGGGGTCATAACCGGGCCTTTTCTTCGAGAACCGAAGTCGGGGGCTGTGAGTCGCGAAAAGAGCGGGCGGAGGGAATCTCGCCCGGAACGCATTGTCGCGTCTTCGTTCGAGAAAGGCGATGATGAAGCGTTCCCTCCATGAACGTTGCTTGTGCATGGTCCATGTGCGAAAGTCAGTTGGCCAAGTCATCCATGATAATGACAAGGTCTTCCCGATGTTCTGTACTGGCCCGCATCCCGTATTGAGGCAAATGTGATGAAGTCTGTCGTTGATCGATGCGTGGCCGGGGTGTTTCTGCTGTGCTGCATTCTGGCTTCGACACCGACTCACGCGGATGATCTCAGCCACTATATTCATCAAGACGGACCGCTGCGGGCGACATTAAAGAGTGATGCCCCCCTGCCCCTGTTTGACGAGAATCCCGCTCATCTGTGGAATCGTCTTTACGCGGTGTTTTACATCCGACCGCGTGTCCTGCCGGCGACACCGGACCATCCGGAGACGATTCGCTACGAGGGGGGAGATGTCATTGAGTTCCTGGCGTGGGGGAAAACGGAGTACTGGTCGAGCCCGGAGGTGTTCGCCAAGATCAACCCGCTGCTGGATGAGTTCCTGACGACGAACGGTGCCCAGCTCATTCGTGACCCGCTCAAGCGGGCGGTGCTGCAGCATGATTTGTGGGCTCCGTTTGACCATCTGATTGACCTGAATAACCGGCGGCAGGGGGATCGAGAAACGCGGGCTCGTCGCAGCGTGCTGTGCTCGAAACTCGCCCGCTGCATGGACCAGCTGGCCCTTTCGACGACGGAGATCGAAGGTTTGCCGAATACCTATGAGCTGGCTGTCGCTTCGGGGCAGTTCCCGGCAGCGCATCACCAGGATGCCTCGGTGAGCTACCTGCCGCATACGCTGCTGACCGATCGCCAGGAGTGGGTGGAGATTGATTTCTATGTCCCTGAAACCCATGAGGACATTCTGGACCGATTCATCTCACTGCATGCCCGGAACTTCATGGGGCGATCTTACTACCGCATCTTCTATCGCTTTCCCGAAGGCCGGAAGCAGGTCACCGACTACTTGAGCGAGCTGGAAGCGAAGGGCGTCGACTGGAAGAAGTCGGCTCAGCACGGCTTTGGGCAGTTCCTGAAAGAGAAGCCCGAAATTCCCGTCCAGACAGAAGTGCTGCTCCTGCAGCTGATGATGACGATGGACGACCAGCACCGTCCCACGCCAACGAACATTGTGGAGTCGGTCCAGATTCGAGTGTTCTGCAATCTGGATGGAGCCAGTACCCCACCGACCAACACAGGCGTCGGGGTGAACATCCTGGATCATCGCCTGCAACGACACTTGCTGTTTGATGGCCTGAAGGCGGGTGGATTACATCGCGAGCCCGAGGAGCTGCCCCAATACCGGGTGGCCATCGACGGCGCGAAACAGACTGCGCCTGACTGGGGATTTGCCGACAAAGTGGTCCTGTTTCAGCAATGTACTGATTGCCATATGTCATCGCGTCTCGACCGACTGGGCGTCGTCAGCGTTCCCTCGGTGATTCATTCCGGGGGTTTCGATGCCGGTGCCCAGATTGGCATTTCCCGTCCTGTCGCGATGGGACAAGAGCAGGTCCGAAGCCAACGCGTGGCCCACTTCAAACTGCGTCACGAGAGCTTTCGTCGATTGCTGGATTATCTCGAAGAATAGACAAGCCACGAACAGCGATACCAGTTTCGCCTGATCTCAGATGATGAGGATTCGTCGGGCTGATCACGAAAGACGGAGTTCGAGTGGCTTGACTAGAATAATATTCTAGAACATGATTCTGAAATCATGGAGCTCAACACTCAGCGTAAACGAACCTCCAAACGGCGGCGGGATATTCTCGACGCCTCGCTGCGTTGTTTCATGAAGCATGGGATCGAAGCGGCTACCATCGAGCAGATCCGCGAAGCTTCCGGAGCCAGCTCGGGCAGCATCTATCACCACTTCGGCAGCAAGCAGGCGATCGCGGTCGCTCTATACCTCGACGGTATGGAGGAGCTGGCGATCGTATTGCGGAACGCCATGCAGGAGCAGGATGATCTGCGACAGGGGATCCGGAATGTGATCGCCGCGTACCTGCTCTGGGTCTCAGAAAATCGGGACTGGGCGTTGTATCTGTTGCGAGTGGCCACAGCTGATCTGTCCCGAGACGAAGCCAGCACCATCGACGAGATCAACCGCCGCTCGCGTGAAGACCTGGCCCGGTGGCTGCGTCCCTTTGTGGATCGGGGCGAGATCGAGCAACTGCCCGATGAGCTGTATGCCTCGCTGATTTACGGTGCAGCCACCCACTTTGCCCGGCACTGGCTGGTGGGGCGTTTAACTCTCGATGTCGACTTTGTGGTCGAAACACTGGCACATGCCGTATGGTGTTCAATCAGTAAGCCGGCTCCCCCTGATCGGTCCGCTACAAACAAGTCTCGGAACGGCAAGTCGAAAGGACTGAAGTCCGCGGCGAATCCCTTACGATCCGGAAAGGGAGCCTCGAAATGACTCACCGAAGTCTCGGGTTATTGCTCTTTGCTCTGATGCTCGCCCCTCTCACTAACAGAGAGGTGGCTGCGGGTGACGAACCCGCTGTGCGATTTAACCGTGATGTGCTGCCCATCCTGGCTGACCAGTGTTTTGCCTGCCACGGATTCGATAATGCAAAAAGGGAAGCGGGGCTGCGGCTCGACTCGCTGGCCGGGAGCAGTGCGGTGCTGGAGTCGGGAACCCGGGCGATTGTGCCCGGTGATCTCACGGCGAGCGAACTGTGGAAGAGAATCAACTCGGACGATCCAGAACTCGTCATGCCTCCCCCCGCGACAGGCCACCGGCTGACTCCGGATCAGAAAGAGACACTGAAACGCTGGATTGAACAGGGAGCCAAATACGAGGCTCACTGGGCATTCGTCCCACCACATGCCGAAGAGCCACCTGTCGTCGCGGGTGTCAACCACCCGATCGACCGATTCATCAGAGCTCGATTGGCAGCTGAGGGCGTCGGACCCGCCCCAGCTGCTGATCGGGCGACTTTGATCCGGCGGGTCACGCTCGATTTGACCGGATTGCCGCCCACGCTGCTGGAAGTCGATGCGTTCGTGAACGATACCCGCCCCGATGCGTATGAACGTGTCGTGCAGCGTCTGCTGTCATCCGAACATTTTGGCGAGCGATGGGCCCGCTGGTGGCTTGACCTGGCGCACTACGGGGACAGCGATGGCTACCTTCAGGACTTCCTGCGCCCAGTGGCCTGGCGGTATCGCCAATGGGTCGTCGACGCCTTCAATCGGAATTTATCTTTCGATCAGTTCACCATTCAACAACTGGCTGGCGATCTACTCCCGAATGCAACCGCCAGTGAGATCATGGGCACCGGATTTCTGCGGAATACTCTCAGCAACCGTGAAGGCGGGGCCGACCTCGAAGAGTATCGCGTGAACCAAGTCCTCGACCGCACGATGACGCTGGGGACGACCTGGCTGGGACTGACGACCGGGTGTGCCCAGTGCCACGACCACAAATTCGATCCGATCTCACAGCGGGAGTACTACCAACTCTATGCGTTTTTCAATAACGCCGACGAGGCGAACATTGATGCGCCGCTGCCGGGGGAACGCGAAGCATGGGAAACCGCGAAGAAAGAATATGACCGTCAGCGGGCCGAACTGCTCGCCCCCGTGGCCGAGCCATTCGCGAAGTTGCTCGCCGACTGGGAGCAGAAGATCCTCTACACTGAGACGCACCCCGGTGAGGATTTCGCATGGGACCGGACGCTGGAACTGCTCGGGCTGCAGTGGGGACAGAGCCTCGGCGAGGGGCAGCTGGAGGGGCTGAACATCATCAAGATCCCGCTGGCCGAGCGCACACCCCGTCAGCAGGAAAGGCTGATTGACTACTTCCTGCACGCGGTCCCGGCGGAGTACTCCGCCAGGTTCAACGAGCTGAAGCTGAATGAGATCGTCCCGAAGCTTGATGCCCTGGCCAAGAATCTGCCGACGCTCTCGCGAGCCCCGGGATTGATGAAGTCGACGGCCCGCAGGCACAATCACATCTTTGTGCGGGGTGAGTACCTGCGTCCGGGCGACGAAGTCTCCCCGGCTACGCCCGCATCACTGCCCGCCATCCAGTCGGACGGGGAGCCGACCCGGCTTGACCTGGCACGCTGGCTGGTCTCTCCCGAACATCCGCTCACCGCTCGAGTGACCGTGAACCGACTGTGGCAGGAACTGTTCGGCCGTGGCATCGTGGCGACATCGGAAAACTTTGGAGTGCGAGGGGATCGCCCTGCCCATCCGGAACTGCTCGACTGGCTGGCCCTCGAGTTCCAGCGAGAAGGCTGGAGTGTGAAGTCGATCCTGCGGACGATTGTGTTATCGGAGACCTATAAACAGTCGTCGGCCGACCGACCAGAGCTGGCGGAGCGTGATCCACTGAACAAACTGGTCGCGAGACAGGCTCGTTTGCGACTTTCGGGAGAAGCTGTTCGGGATTGTTCGCTGGCGGTCAGTGGACTGCTCAACCCCGTGGTCGGTGGCCCCAGTGTCAAACCGCCCCAGCCCGCCAGCGTGTCGAAGGAGGGATATGCGAACGTCTGGGTCGCCAGTACTGGTCCCGACCGCTATCGCCGAGGGATCTATACGTTCATTCAACGAACCTCTCCTTATGCTCAGTTCGTGACGTTCGACATGCCCGACGCGAGTCGCAGCTGTACCCGGCGAGAACGTTCGAACACTCCGCTGCAGGCCCTGAATCTGCTCAATGATCCGGTCTTCTTTGAGGCGGCCCAGTCTCTGGCGGCTCGCGTGCAGCGAGAAGCGGCCGGAAGGAGTGATGCGGAGCGTCTGAATCACGCGTTCCGTCTGGTTCTGCTGCGTGAACCACTGCCGCATGAGTCGACGCGGTTACTCGATTACCTGGGAATCCAACGCAAGCTGTTTGAGCAAGACGCTCCTGCTGCGAAGGATGTGTTGCGAGACGCGCCCCCTGGCACGGAAGCCGGGTGGGTCGCTCTCGCCAGCGTGTTGCTCAACCTCGACGAGTTCCTCCATCGGGAATAACGCCATGTTCTCCATGCCATCCCGACGTGACTTTCTGGCCGGCACCTCGCACGGAATCGGTGCGATGGCGCTGTGGCACCTGCTCGCTCGTGAGGGGCTCACCGCTACGGGGACGCACAGTGCACCACGGGCGAAGAATGTGATCTTTCTGTTCATGATGGGCGGTCAGTCGCAACTCGATCTGTACGACCCGAAGCCGAAGATGAAGGAACTGAACGGCCAACCGATTCCCGCCCACCTGACGATGGCCAAGAAGAGCGCGACGGGGGGCATTCTGGAGACGGTTCAAGCCAGCCCTCGCAAGTTCCAGCCGTACGGCCAGTGTGGGATGGAACTGTCGGAACTGATCCCTCATACCGCGAAGATGGCGGATGAGATCTGCCTGATCCGCTCCATGCATTGCGAGCAGGCCAACCACGACCCGGCCCAGCTGCTGATGCACTGCGGGACGCCGCTGTTTGGGAACCCGAGCATGGGGTGCTGGGTGAATTACGGGCTGGGGAGTG
Source organism: Planctomycetaceae bacterium (assembly GCA_947479075.1). Lineage (GTDB taxonomy): Bacteria > Planctomycetota > Planctomycetia > Planctomycetales > Planctomycetaceae > TH-plancto1. The sequence continues at coordinate 9,160 of CANJZR010000020.1, read as the reverse complement.
AATGCCAGAATATGCCGGGGTATCTGGTCCTGCTCTCTGATGATGGGCACGGGATCGAGGGAGCGGGCAGTTCGCTGTGGGGGAGCGGGTTTATGCCGTCGAATTATCGCGGCGTCTCATTCCGCAATTCCGGTGAACCGGTCCTGCATATCCAGAGCCCACGAGGCATCAGTGCGGCAACGCAGCGGGCCCGGCTCGACGTGTTGCAGGATCTCAATCAGATTCACCAGAAGGCAACGGGCGATGCCGAGATCGCCTCACGGATTGCTGCTTACGAGATGGCATTCCGGATGCAGTCAGCTGCGCCGGAGCTGCTCGACTTCGGCCAGGAGACCGCTGAGACCCGGGCGATGTATGGCGTTGATGCCGACCAGACGCGATCGTTCGGCTCGAATTGTCTGCTGGCCCGGCGAATGGTTGAACGAGGGGTCCGATTCGTGCATCTGGTCCACAGTACCTGGGATCATCACGGCGACCTGACCCGACGACTCCAGCTGAACTGCGGGATGACCGATCAGCCGATGGCAGCGCTGCTGCAGGACCTCAAGCAACGGGGACTGCTCGACGAGACGCTCGTGATCTGTGCCGGTGAGTTCGGACGAACTCCGATGGGCGAAGTGCGTCGCGGGGTTCAGTCCGATGGTCGCGACCATCATCCATTCGCCTTCAGCATCTGGATGGCAGGCGCTGGCGTGAAAGCGGGTCATGTCCATGGCGCGACCGATGACTTCGGCTACAACGTTGTCGAGAAACCCGTCCACGTCCACGACCTGCAGGCGACCATTCTGCACCTGCTGGGCATCAACCACGAACAACTGACATATCGTCACGCCGGTCGCGATTACCGCCTGACCGATGTGGCGGGAAAGGTGGTTGAGGATATTTTGGCGTGAGTGAGCCTGATGTCGGCGACCCAGAGTGCGTCAGCATCTGGGCTGGGGCCATCAGCGTGTGATCGGTACAACACTGACGAATACGGACTTAGAGATAATTCTCCCATCCTCTAGTACTTTTAGCCCAGCTTTGTTGAGCTTCTCCAGTGCGTCTTGAGCGGTCTTGGTCGAACGACATTGTTTAACGAGGCACTCCCAGTCCCCGCAATCGATGAAATACTGGGCCAGTTGTTCTTGTTTCTGCGCATAATCAATAAGGATCGCGCTGGCCTGAGGATTCCATTGAAACGGCTCAAGCTCCGAAGAGTCTAAATGAATGAGCGGCTGTAACCATGTGTTGTCGCTGGAATCAGGAGCGATTGGCTCGCTGGAACAGCTTTTCGACCGGATTCGGTCGTCGGCAGGAGCGTTTGTGAAAAGTAAAAAAGTTACAACCACGAGACGAATCGTTATGCGGTTTGGCATGCTCATCACTCGGTTCAGCGGGTTTGTCGAGCGGAGATTTTTGCCTAAATCGAATCTTCTGGGCAAGGGGGATTTCGCGAGTTGATCATACAAGGTGATCAGCACAATCGAACAATTCGTTGACCATCAATACTCTTCATCCCGGAGGGATGGCCAGCAATTAGCCGGTGGTTGAGCGTAGCGACACCACCGGTAAACGTCCCCGTTCGTATTTGGCATCCCGGAGGGATGCGAGATTACCGGGGTACAGATTCGTTGGATTTCGGTAACCGATATTAAAGAGGGCGCTTGTATCCCTCCGGGATACGGGGAACCACTTGCCCGAATTCCGGTGGTGTCGCTGCGCTCGACCACCGGCTATTGGCTGAGCCCCCTGCCGGGGGCATTTCCGCGTAACAAGGCGTTCATAACTACACGACCTTGGCGACTGCGTGAGGATCAATGAAAACGCCGGACTCGGAGAGTCCGGCGTTTTGAGTTGATCTCGTTTACCCGATGAATTCGAGCTTCACCGGATTCGGGATGATCCCGGCTTCATATCCACGTTGGAGAAGCAGAGAGACGGCCTCACGGCCACGGGGGCCGAAGTCGAGAGTCCAGTCGTTGACGTACATGCCGACGAATTTGTCAGACTTGGCCCGGTCGAGGTCGCGGCCATACTGCATGGCGTAAGTCAGAGCCTCCTGACGATGCTGGAGGCCATACTCGATGCTCTGCTTCAGCAGGGCTGTAACTTCTTCCATGGCCTTCTGACCGAGGTCCTTACGAATGGCGTTGCCTCCGAGCGGCAGCGGCAGACCAGTTTCCCGCATCCACCAGACGCCCATGTCTTCGATCAGCTTCAGCCCCTGGGTATGGTAGGTCAGCTGGCCTTCGTGGATGATCAATCCGGCATCGGCCTCGCCACGCTCAACGACGTTGAGGATCTCATCGAACGGGACAACGACGTAGTGGACTGATCCCTCTTCGCCCTTTGGAACCGCTTTCAAGCCCGCCTGACCCAGCCACAATTGGAGGGACAGAAATGCCGTCGTGAGCGTGCCCGGCACGGCGATCGTCTTACCTTTCAGGTCGTTGACGGTGCCCTCCTGACGAGCAACAACCATCGGACCATAGTTGTCTCCGATACTGGCTCCGCAGGCACACAGGGCGTAAGTATCGGTCAAGTAGGCATACCCATGCAGGCTCACAGCTGTGAGTTCGAGTTCGGCCTTGAATGCGCGACGGTTGAGGGTCTCGATGTCGACCAGTTCGTGGGTGAACTGGTACGGACCGGTGTCGATCTTGTCGTTGGCCAAAGCGTGGAACATGAACGCATCGTCCGGATCAGGGCTGTGACCGACACGGATGAGTTGACGGGAGGACATCAAAGACCTTTCAGGAGTGACGCGGAGGTAAGGGGACCGCACTGCCTTTTGAGGAAAGAGCGAGACACGCAAGCTGACTCGCAAGACATGACCTGCGCCGAACCTCAGACCGGGCCATCCCTCCGTCCGCAACGGAGACCGAAATGGCAAGGTAGTCGAGACCTCAGAGCGAGACAAGGAAGCGAGTGAAATGCGAGCGATCTGCTCGTCTCATATGAGAAAAACCGCAGCACGGCGGAGCGAATAACGAAGAAAAGGCGATCAGACCTCGATGTCTGACCGCCAGCTCAATTCTCGCGATTGAGGATTCGCCGTCTTGACTCTGTCGTTACGAGTAAAGCGGCGCGATCACCCGGCCCGCATTCACATGGCTGGGGCGTCCAACCCGGTCGTAGATCATGCTGCTCGGGTCGATTCCGAGGGCGCTGTAGACCGTCGCTCCAATGTCAGCAGGGTACCAGCCGCGAGTCGCGGGGTACGCAGCCTGGGCATCGCTGGCTCCAATGACCTGTCCACCGCGAACACCCGCCCCGGCGTAGATCGCAGAGAAGACGCCCGACCAGTGATCGCGACCGGCGGTTTCGTTGATCTTGGGAGTCCGTCCAAACTCGCCTACGGCGATCACGAGAGTCTCATCCAGCAGACCGCGTTCATCCAGATCGCTGATCAGGGCAGCGACCCCCGTATCGAACGGCGGCAGCAGGACGTTCTTCAGATGATTGAAGTTATTGCCGTGCGTGTCCCAGGTGTTCATCGAGCCCATGTTGACCTGCACAACGGGCATGCCCGATTCGACAAGTCGGCGGGCGAGCAGCAGTGACTGGCCGAATGAGTGTCGCCCGTAGCGGTCGCGGACCTCGGCGGGCTCACGCTCCATGTCGAATGCTTCCCGGAATTTTCCGCTGGCTCCGAGCAAACCGTACGCCTGGCCCGCGGAACGCGACAGGTTCTGTGAGGACGCCTGGTTTTCCAGATCGCGGCGCTGCTGGTCGAGGCTGCCGAGCAATGCCCGTCTGTCATCGACTCGGTCAATCGTCAGGCCGGGCTGCAGTGTCAGCTCTTCGACCTTGAAGCTCGGGTGATTCGGGTCGCCCTTCACATGCCACGGGTCGTACTGGCTTCCCATGAAGCCGCCGGTCTGGCCGGAGAACCCGTATCCATTGTTCAGGTAGGTCGGCAGCATCACTCCCGATGGCAGTCCATCGTTACGAGGCCGGAGGGCCTGCAGCCCCGCCGAGTAGCATGGCCAGTCGGTCCGGCTCGCGATGTGCGTCGAGCCGGGTGGCAGCTGGTTGATGCCGGTGAGGACGAAGTGCGTGGCCTGCTCATGTCCGGGCAGGTCGTGTGTCATCGAGCGGATGATGGCATATTTGTCGGCAATGGCAGCCAGCTTGGGAATATGCGGACCGACCATGATGCCCGGGACATTCGTGTCCACTGGGCTGTACTCGCCGCGAATCTCAGCGGGTGCCTCGGGCTTGAGGTCCCAGATGTCTTGGTGCGAGGGGGCCCCGGTCTGGAAGACGAGGATGAAGCTCTTCGCTCGGCCAAACCCGGGGGAAGTTCCGTCCGCCTTGGCCCGATTCGCCAGAATGTCAGTCAGCCCCACACCGAGCAGGCCCGAAAAACCAACCTGCAATGCCTCACGCCGCGAGGTCGTGAATCCAATTCGGGAGTGCGATGGTGTCAGCATGAATAGGGTCTCGCTGCAGGCAGGGGCGAGTCGCAGGAACGTTACGGTGGGGCCGAATCAGAGCGGGTCTGTAGGTTATATGAATTATCGTTGATGGAACAATGTCCGGCGCCCTATTTTCACAGCGTCAGGGGCAGAAAACCCAAAACTTTGCCAGATGGCCCCCCGCTGTGAACGCTGACCAGATCCTCACTTCATCCCGTAAATCAACAGCACGGCAGCCAGCGCACTGGGGCCGAAACGAAACCGTTGGTTAAGAGTCCGCCGCTGCTCGGGCGACCAGGGCACCCCGCCCTTCGCCTGGATCAATAACTTCATCCGGTACACCGTCCCCTTGAGCAGTTCCCACGCGCCGACCTGCCAGATCACAGAAGCTGCAGCGGCGATTGCCGCAATGGTGCAGGTCCAGAGAAGCGCGTTGAGACCGTCTTCCAGCCCCAGACACGCTCCCAGCATGGCGATCAGCTTCACGTCGCCGCCGCCCACGTTCAGCAGAACGTAGCAGACCAGCATAATGAGCCCACAGATCCACCAGCCGGAAAAGGCGTCGCCGGGCGTGATGCGGCTCTCGGGGAGGAAACTCATCCCCAGTCCGATCAACATGCCGCTGTAGGTATTCCAGTTATAGATTCGGCCGACGCTGAGATCGGTCCAGGCGGCGATCGAGACCAGAATCAGCACGATCCCCATCTGCCAGTCCATCGAACGCTCCGCTCTTGTCGCTACTTCGAGCGTCCCGTGGTCAGCATCGCCATCATGACTCCGCTGGCCACCGACACATTGAGGGACTTCACCTCGCCCAGCGGAGGGATCTGGCACATCTCATCGCAACGTTCCGCCACCAATCGCCGCAGGCCTTTCTCCTCATTGCCCAGCACCAGCAGCCAGTCACGATCCTTGTCGACTTCGGTCACCGAGCGACTCTCATGCTCGGAGGTTCCGAGCACCCAGAGCCCGGCCTCCTTGGCGACTTCAAAGGCCTGGACGATATTGGCCACGATCGCGATGGGCACCGCTTCAATTCCCCCGGAAGAGGTGTCATAGACCACCGGGCTGAGCGGGGCCGACTGGTCTCGTGTCATCACGATCCCGCGCACGCCAAAGAACGCAGCTGACCGCAAAATCGCGCCGACGTTGTGCGGGTCCTGCAGGTGGTCGAGCGCCAGCCACAACCCCGGCTTGTCGGTCCGCTGAAAGAGTGCTTGGGGACTGACGGTCGAGATCTCGCGGACGGTCGCCTCGTTTCCGGTGGCCCGGCCTCCGTCGGCGGACTTGCTGAACGACCGCGTCGATTCGGCGAGCGGCAGATGCACCGGCTTCTGGTGTTCGCGGGCGAGAGAGGCCACAGCCTGCCAAGGGTCACTGGCTCCCTTGAGATTGACGCGGACCTCCAGCACGTCGGCGGGACGACGCTGAAGTGCAGCCAGAATGCTGTGTGGATTTCGCAGAGAATGTGTCGCCATCTGGCGGAGAGTCCTGAAGAAGCAAAAACGAACGCGGGGAGTGAAGTCTACCAGTTGCCACCAGTCAGCGTTACCGCCCCATGGCAGATTCAAGAGATGCCACGGATTTCCTGTGAAGCCTCGCGATCTTGTGGCCATCCCTCCAGGAGATCAACGGGCACGAACGGCTGGAATGCCGCTGTCCTATTTGCATTTTCCGCGTAAACTGGTGATCTGACCGCGTGACTCGCCCACCAGCAACACACGCTGCTCTCCATGTCTGAATCTCACTTGCGATTTCATGCCAGACACCTCGCTCACATTTCGACCTGAACAACGTCTGCATACCCCCGCAGACTATGAGGCTGTCTTTGCCTGCAAGCACTCAGCGGGCGATCCGGTCCTGCTGGTGTTTGTGTTGCTGCGAGAAGAGGGACCGACTCGACTGGGGACGAGTGTCAGCAAGAAGTGCGGAAACTCCGTGGTTCGTCATGCGATCAAACGCTCCATCCGTGAGGGTTTTCGACATGTGCAGCACGGTTTGCCGCCAGCCCTTGATCTCGTGGTGATCCCCCGCCCCGGCGTGCAGCCGACAACAGCTCAGGTTCTGGTTTCTCTCCCCAGACTGATCGACAAGGCGGTGAAAAAGGCTCGACGCAAAACAGCGACCGAGCCGATGAACCCCGTCGACACCGGATCGCCAGCGGTGACTCTCGAGTCGCCCACGAATGACCGTCCCTGACGGACAACTCCAAACACATCCACGTTAAAACATATTGACATTCTGCACGCATCGCCTAACATCGCTCGCACGGATCCTCTCTTGACTCAGTCGGCCCGATTCATTCTGAAACTGGCGGCTGGGCAGGCACAATAATCTGCGGGTCGCTGTCGATTCTTGTGCCTCAGCATCGTGACTTCTTCACCGTGAGCTTCTTCACCAGGATGTACCACGTATGCGACTTCACTGGCAGGGGCCGTCCCTTGTCGTGAGAACGCCGGCGAAGCTGAATCTCTTTCTCGACGTTCTCGGTAAACGGCCAGACGGCTACCACGAGTTGGAGACCTTAATGGTTTCCATCGGCTTATATGACACACTTCGTTTTCAATCGAACGAGAGTGGCCGGTTGGAGTTGTCTCTGAATAGTGCCTCCCCGGGCATCACTCCAGCCATGCGGGCCCTGCTGCCTCTCGATGATCGTAACCTCATCCTGAAGGCCGCGCAGATGCTGCGAGATCACACCGGATGCACGCAAGGTGCCTCCATCGAGCTGTCGAAATCGATCCCTCTGCAGGCTGGGCTCGGCGGTGGCTCCAGCGATGCAGCAGCAACGTTGGTGGCACTGAATCACCTTTGGAAGCTGGGACTGCCGAGTCGTGAACTGCATGCGCTGGCGGCGCGACTGGGCAGCGATGTGAACTTTTTCATCGATTCCGCTCCCCTGGCACTTTGCCACGGACGGGGCGAGCAGATCACTCCGGAGCCGCTGACTCAACCACTGCATTTCGTGGTGATCAAGCCCCCCGGTGGACTTAGTACACGCGAGGTCTTTCAGGCTCTCCAGCCTGATCGGGCTCCACGTGGCAGTGCAGCCATTCGGCAAGCCCTGCACTCGGGAAATCTGTCATTGATCGGGACCCAGCTGCACAACTCACTCGAGGTGCCCGCTGGCGTATTGAGCGAGGAGGTCGCGTCCGCGCTGGCGGCCCTTCGCCGAACATCGAGTGTTGGCCGTCTGATGACCGGAAGCGGGTCATCCTGTTTCGCTCTGTGTGCCCATCAGCGGCAGGCAGTCCAGGCAGCCCAGCAGCTTCGCGCGACGTGTCGTGGCCAAGTTTTTGTCGTCCAGACAGCGACTTGAGACAAGTCACAATTCCGGACATGAACACCGATTGGCGAAGGCATCGCCAATCATTGAAGCATCAATCAGAGCTGACAACGTGTTTGTGTTCTCTCGCTGGTGACCGCCTGGGTCACTCGCTCCACTCCTGAGGAGGACGGTCTCGTGGAGATAACAGAAGTTCGTATTAAGTTGATGAGTGACAACGCGGAACGATTGCTCGCCTTTTGTTCGATGACCATCGACGGATGCTTTGTGGTCCGCGACTTGAAGATCATTCGGGGCATCAAGGGAGCGTTCGTCGCGATGCCCAGCCGCAAGCTGACCGATCACTGTCATCGCTGCCAGACCAAGAATTCCTTGCGTTCGAACTACTGTTCCCAATGCGGCCAGCGTCAGCGCGACGACCGTGCCATGAAGGGCGTGGACGGGCGTGCCAAACTCTACGCCGATATTGCCCACCCCATTAACTCCGAGTGCCGCGACCTGATTCAGAACCGTGTCCTGGAAGAGTACGACCTGGAAGTCATCAAGTCGCAACAGCCGGGATATATGTGCCGGTATGATGAGTACGACGCAGGTGAATACGATCTGGACGAAGCCCATCGCTGGGATGCGATCCACGATCGCCAGACATCGAGTAATAACCGCCGCGTTGACCTCCCTGTGCAGCCAGTTGTCCCGAGTCCTCACTCCCTCGACCGGAGTGCGGAACGCGTCGACCTCTCTCCGGACGAGTGGTACGGGAATAAGGGTTAGGTCGGAAGACGCCGTTGATCAGAGATCGCGATGCGTAGCCTTGCACAGTCTGCAGATCGCAAAAAAGCCCCTGCGGAGTTCCACAGAGGCTCTTGAACTGAGAGTCTATTCCGGACAAGTCGTCAGCGACTCAGTCCATGAAAATCCGCTTCCACTCAGAATAGACGCAGTCGAGAAGGGCGCGACCATCTGGAGTGGCCACGAACTTGGCGTAACCATCTTCGTTGGCAACCAGCTCAGCGATGGCCACAGTTTCTCCGTCTTCCGAGAACAGCCAGTTCGGCTTCGTAAACCAGGTCACCACATCGATCAGGTCCTGACGCGAGGCGGGGAGGTAGCACTGGCCTTCAATGAAGAGCTGGTAGCCATACTCTTCGAGCTTCGGAAACGAAGGAGTGCCATCGGCGCCCTTCCAGTAGGGAGCAAAGACCGATTCCTTGTCGGGGCTGACGTTCGGGTTGTGCAGCATGTCGATCGCATTCCACGGGCAGATCGTCAGCGTGTAGAAGTCCGAGCTGTCGTTCGGGGATCGGTAGCACATCTGGCAACCGATACACCGCGAGGTATCAATCTGGTGGTAACTTTGGCCCGGCAAGTTGCCCGGGACTTCGTAGATGCAATCGACCGGACAGACCGTGGCACAGGACTGGCAGCTGGTGCAAGAGTCCTTGTTGATCACGTTGAGGTAGCGAGTTTCCTT
>CANJZR010000019.1 GCA_947479075.1 Planctomycetaceae bacterium | reverse complement strand
TGCGACTGTTTGAGTCCTTTGTGCCGCGACGCGTCGAGTCATTGATTGCCCAGGACCAGCATGAGTTGCGGCGGGTTCACTGGAACCCCGAGTCTGTTGCCGCGTCGGCTCACTCCGCCAGCCAGGCCCCTGCACTCATCGCCGAGAAGCAGCAACTGATCACAGCTGCAATGGCCCCTTCAGCTCGCCATAGCCAGATTCAACGGATCAATGCAGCACTCCGCGCCGGGCTGGGGGATTATGAGCAACGGATCCGCAGTGACCTGCAAAGCAAGCTGGCGTCTCTTCCGCATCAGGTCGCTCTGAGAGGCAGGGAATACTCTGCCAACCTGTTCCCCGCCGCGACGATTCAGGAGCTATTCCAGCGGATCGAACATCAAGTCATGACGCAGAAATAAGGACTCGATCCGACAATCGATCCAGTTCCATTTGAATCATTCCGCCACGGGTCATGCGGAACTGATCCGGGCTACAAACAAGAATCTCAGAGAGTTTCACCGGGAGATCCAGTTCGTGGATCAAACTGGCGAGCATCTGCACGAAGCCACCAATCTGAGTACAACCGCCACTACAGATCAACTTCACATTCTGAGCAAAGAGCCATGCGGCGGGAGTTGCGATGATCGCTGCCTTGAACCGCATGAGGATGTTCACCAGCTGTTCTCGATAGATGGCCGAGATCAGCTTATCGTCTTCGGTTTTCGGGGCATCAATTCGGACCTGGGCGGCCTGCTTCCACATTTCGATGGCGTGGGTATTTAAATAGCGATTGCCTTCCCGATCCCAGCAAAAGCGATTGCGGACTCGCGCAATTCGTTCATCGATCAGGATCCCACCGTTGACCAGATTGCACTCCGCGAGTGTGTCTCCGAGACGGTAAGCGCCGAGGCTGGCTCCGCTGGCTCCCCAGTCGAGCACCAGGCCGGAAAACTGATCATCACCCAATTCCGCATAAGCCACGGCCGACGCGCAGGTGATCGGGACCGGGTTATAGCCTTTCAATCGCAACAGCTGGGCGAAGAGCTGCAGGTCGGTCGATTGTTCGAAGTCGACGGCACTGCGCGAGATCAACCCGCAGGGCGTGGCGTTCCCAGTATTCGGGAGTATCGAATCAATCACCATGCCAATCAGCTGTCGGCCCAACGGGTCTTTTGTCGGGACAAGTCCATCGATCAGCAGTGGAATGCTGGAAATGCGGAGAGCCTGCGCCAGATCGAGAGCTGCAGCTCCGACCACCACCAGGCTGTCCTCGCTGCGGATCACAGGAATTCGCATCTGCTTGAGCAGGCTCACGTCGGCTTCATTGATCGGCAGACTGATATACATCGCCGGGCTCTTCCGCCCCACCAGGCACGAGTCCTGACGACGCAGACAGCGAAACGCCGATGTCCCCAGGTCGAGACACACCATTATTGGGTGCCCCCCCGCTCAACGGTTCTCAAGGCACGCTCCAGAGGACCGGCCTGAGCTTCTCGAGGGTCCCGGACTTCCCCGGCGTGAACGACGACTTCCCGTTTCTTCAGGCGATCGGTACGCAGCAGCTGTCGCAACTTCAGTTCCAGTTCGCGGGCATCACCCCTGTCTCGGACCTGGAAATGCGGACCGGCCACTGTCTCATGGGCCTCATGCACGATCATTCGACTGCCACCGACCGACGAACCGTGCAGATGATCAATCTGTGGCAGGACAGGTTCCTCTTCGACCACAGTCACCTTGTTCATGATCAGGCGTTGCAGGAACCGCTGTTCCTCTTCGATACTCGCCTCTTCGACTGTCGCAACATTCTGTACTGATGCAGCCTTGGTCGCAGGAATCTCCTGTTTGACCGGAGCCGTTGATGATGCAACAGGTGCCTTAACGGGAACAGGCTGCGAAGTGAACGACGGTGCCTGAGCAGGTTTGGACGAAGACTTGGGTGCCGGGGATGTTGAGAATCCCTCACGGCGAGGTTGAGCAGAGCGAGCCGTGAAATCGGGACGGGAGATCAACCGCGAGACAATCACGCTCGCGCCGACGACCCCCGCGACAAGAATGAGGATCATCCAGGACTGGGGCCCGGTCACTACAGACTTGGCTCCAGATTCTTCCTCTCCCTGAACTTCGCTTTCGATTTCCGAGAGATCCAGACCAGAGGCTGGCTTGGGATTACGAGGCTTGGCCTTCTCGGTTGTCGTGATCGATGCTGCGGCGGTGATCACCTGATGGCCATGCCTGTGGTGAGCGGCGGAAGTTCGTTCGATGATGCGGTCTGACTTGTCCTCTGCTGCGTGATCGGTCGCATCGTCATCAGCTGCTCCCCAGGACTTGGGCATCATCAAGGGAGGTCGTCCATCTCCCTTGATCAACGGCCCCTGTGGCACGGAAGCATCGTCTGAGTCTGTTCCATTCGGAAACGGCAATGGTTCTCGCGACAGCGCCGAAGAACCCGTTGCTTCAATCCCTGTCGACTCACTCGCAGGGGTCAATGTCTGGGGAATCAGGCGACTGGAATTGGGCGACACTGGCCCTTCACGAGTCGCTTCGGTCTGCGGCTGCAACTCCGGCCTGCGATTCGCCGGCAAAGGGGACGGGACAACTGTCCGGGTTGGCACGGGCTGGGCGGTCGGTGGGTTGAGCGTACTGACTGGTTGTCCGTCAAAACGAACCGGCTGTTCCAGTCGGAACCCTCGGCGATACGCATCCAGCATCCCCTCCGGGTTGACCGCAGCCGGGTTAAAGTGGATGACGGTATTTGCGATCAGTTCGTTGTCACGATTCATCACCCCTACCTGCGGATGAAAAGCTATCACTTCATTTTGGTCCAACAGTTCGATCGACTGTCCGAGCGCCACAACGAATTCGCCAAGCTTGAGCCGCTGATTGTCCAGCCGAAACAAACGAGGTCCGTTCGTCAGCCCCGTAATCAAGATCTTCTTCGTGGAAGAGACGGCACGCGATCCCAGAAGCTGAGTCGGGCTGTTTCCGCCGCGTGGAACGATATAGACAATCTGACCACTACCAACGGGTTGATTCACATTCCGTGCCACGGGCTCGATTGACTGAGCTCGCGTCATATCGAGCATGCAGTATCCGCCGTAGCTGTCGGCACTCAGTCTCCCCGCCTTCTCAATCAACATGCCCAGTGGCAGTGATCGTTCTGAGGTCTCGAACACAGCGGGCTGGTTCACCGCTCCGATCACGGCAATGTATGTCAGTGCGGATTGTGCCTGACTGGGTGGGTCAAGTTCCGGAAGCTGCGTTGGCGCGGATGTGGATCCGGCACGGCGAGTGTTTACGTTTTCAACCTTGTGGCCACGTTGAGCGGGAATGAACGGCTGCGAGGGATTCCGGGGAGCAGGAGCTTGAGCCCAAACGTCGCCAATCGCCAGGCTGCACGCCCAACTGGCAAGGGCGAACAAAAGTAATCTGGTGTGGCTCATCCTGGCCGTCCTCCTCCTCGACCCGAGACTGGTTCATTGATCAAGCAAGTTGCGCATGCCGTCCACCTGACCCAGTACCGGTTATCTGTCTTATTCGGCACATCCGCGTTCTAAGCGATAGTCAAAACTCATCGCACAATCGGAGTCAACGCTCCAGCGGCAGCTTCTGCCGATCCAGACTGGTCACCGCTGCACACTTGGGGCGGTCAGACAACGAGCCAAATATCACTCGTTCTAATCTGCGGAACTCTTCATGAAGCTCAGCCGCAGACGCTCCAGATCTTCTGGAGTATCAAGGTCATCGAGGATCCGCGAATCGGGAATACCAACCTCCAGCACGCAATCGGGCTTCGATCGTAGCAGTTGGTTGAGCCCCTGGTCGGCAGGCAGTGACAGGACTTCTTCGACGAGGTCCCAGGCAAAAATCGTCGGATGACCGCGACGTCCGTCAAACACTGGCACGGCGATCTGCTGCGGGCCATGACTCCAAGCGGAGATTAATTCCTGTACGACAAACGGGCTCAGAGTCGGATGGTCTGCCGGGACCAGCATCCAGCCAGCATATGCCCCGCTTTTCGGTCCGGCATCTCTCACGTATCGCAGAGCGCATTCGACGCTCTGCCGCATTTCTTCCGGATCGGTGGGTGGGATGACCACTTCACCACCCGCTTGCCGCACTTCACGGATCAGGTCTTCATCACCCGGTCGGGCAACCACCAGGGTTCTCGACACTCCAGCCTGCTTCAACGTCCCCAGGACTCGGGCGATCACTGATTGACCAGCAATATCCAGCAACAGCTTGGGCTGGCCCATACGCCGGCTTTTGCCTGCAGCGGGAATGATCGCCAGCAATCCCGGAGTCATGACGATGGATGGCAATAGGGGCATGTCCGACGATAGATGATCCGGTGACAGGTCGTGCATTCACGCGGACCATACAGCAGCGGTGGTTCCATGCGAACCTGCTGGTAGATCAGATAAATGAACAGCAAGGCTATCGCCGCCATGACGAACGGTGATGCCTGATTTCCGTAGGCATACATGAATCCGATCAGCAGCATACAGCAGAAGCTGTAGACGATAATCACCCACCACTTGTTCCGCACAAAAGCAGTGCGTTGCAGCTGAGTATTCACCTGATCGGCGACGTAACTTTCAATCAGGTCATGCTTCTCATGGCGGACCACTTCGACATTCGGAGCTTTCACAGCCTCCAGCAATCGGCGCGCGCTATCCAGAATCCGGAAGGTGTCGTCGAAGTCGAACTGCTGCTGATGAGCCCACTTGTTGCGGTACTCGCGCAGCTCACTGACCAGACTGCGTTCCGCGTGATTCAAATCGTTACGGAAGACGGCGTTCCACTGATCCCACATCACCGTCAGCAGCGCGTGAGCATCCCAGACGATGGCCGAACCGTCATTACTGGTTCGCGTGTGCTCATCGCGAAAGCTGCCCATCGCCGTGCGAACCCATCGATCCCGATAGGCACCGCGCAGCTTCTCTTCGACATATGGAATCAGCCCCACAGTCAGGGCGTCCAGAGCGATCGTCACTCGTTGATGATTTGAACTGGGCACAATGAGATTAAACCAGCGGGAGCGCTTGGTTTATCCTTTCGAGACTTCTGTCGCAGTATGGCAACGCCAGTTGAGTCCAAAACTCAACACATTCAGCTTACATCCGACTTCATGGCGATTCAGCCCGAGTCTCTCCCCTTTGGCAATTTCCGCACACTGCTGTGCCACGGGAGCGCCACGTTCCGAACATTCGATTCGCACCCGGCAAAACCCACAGAACCATCACAGCCTGATAAGTCAGACTTAAGAAAACATCCACTCTGCCCAAGAAGTGACCACCGCACGCCGAAACACTTTGTCGCGGAAATCTCTGACTTCAGCATTCACTGAAAATCATTTCCGGCTCGTCTACTTGCTCTCAATCAAGCTCAGCAGAGTTCGCAGGTTGACGGCGTCCATGTCTTCGCCGTCACGCTCTTCCTTCTTCGTTTCCAGATACATCGGGCGGTCGGCGAACCGCTTGTCATTCATGAGATGGCGGAACGGTTCGAGACCGAGGCATCCTTCGCCAATGTGGTCGTGCCGGTCAACCCTGCTGGCTAGTGGCTTCTTGCTGTCGTTGAGGTGGAACGCCCGAATGCGGTCGACACCGACGATGTCATCGAACTCCTGGAACGTCGCCTTGTACTCGCTCGCTGTCCCGAGCGGATACCCGGCGGCGAAGATGTGGCAAGTGTCGACGCAAACCCCGAAACGGTCGGGATCCTGTGACTCATTGATGATGTGGCCCAGGTGTTCAAACCGGTAGCCGAGCGTCGACCCCTGCCCGGCTGTGGTCTCGATCCAGGGCTGGACGGTGAACCCGGCAGTCCGCTTGAGGATGATGTTAAAGGCCTGGACAACCCGATTCAGGGCATCCTCTTCTTCCGCCTCACCCGCAGCTCCCGGGTGCATGACAACGCCCGAGAGACCGAGTGCCTCGGCCCGCTCCAGTTCGATCACGAACGCGTCGATCGACTTCTTCCACAGATCCTCTTTCTCGCTCCCCAGATTGATCAGGTAGCTATCGTGAGAACAAGGGATCTGCAGCTTGTTGCGGACGACCGCCTCTTTAAAGAGCCGGATGTCTTCTTCCGCCAGCGGTTTTGCATTCCACTGGCTGGCGTTCTTGGTGAAGATCTGGACGGTCGGCATACCCAATACGCCAGCAGCGTCTGCTGCCTTGTAGTAACCGCCCGAAACGCTGAGGTGAGATCCGATGAGTCGTTGCATGGCTGGAAGATAAAAGAATGAGACGTGAATCGCTACCAGGTGGGAAACGAGAGGCTCGAAGTCGCCGATGTTCTCGGGTGGATCTCCCTAACGCGAGTCATCACTGACGATATTGTCGTGTCCGCCTGTGACACGCACGCGCTTGGTCCAGATCGAGTTGTGAGGAGCACGGAACACGCAGCCGGACAGCCTGCAGTTGTCACACTTCTGTAACTCCACCAGGGTTTCCCCCGAATCGGTAATCATGCAATTGTTGATGATACACCACGAGCAGCTCTCGAGTGTCAGTGCGGCGTTCTTGGCCCGGACATCATGCATGCGCAAGCCCGAAATCATGCAGTCGGTGCACTCTTTCAGTTCGATACCGCATTTACTGATGACATCCCTTTGGTCGGGGTTGCGATCGAACAGGTTCTGGCCAATCAACAGCTGGGTGCAGTTCTCTGCCACGATGTTCTGATCGTAGCCTTCCCAGAACGTATTCCCCTGAATCACCACGCCGCGAGCATACTTCAGGTGGATATTGGTCTTCACATCACTCAGCACGTTATTGCCGATGACAAAGGTTCCGACCTGAGAGGTATTCTCTTTGGAAGCTCCCAGCATGCGGATATTGGCCGCCCCGTTGTGGTCGTGGTCGTGTTGCAGGGTACAGCCCGTGATGACTCCCTCGCGCACGGAGCCCCTCCGACAGTCGAGCAGTACATTCGCCGCGAATGGGCCGTCACCGACATTCCCCTCGATATCACAACCGTTAATCTGCAGGTTACGGATCTCGCTGTCGCGGGCGACGACCCCACCCTGGCGGTTATAGCTGATGTGGCTGTTGCCGATGTTGATCTGATGCAGGTTCACGGCGTCCATCAAGACGCCGACTCCGCGGTTGTCGTAGAGGTGGCATTCGCTGATCTGAACGTTGCGATTGCGGCTGATCAGTCGTACGGCGTGAACAACCCCGCGAATCGTCACCCGACTGAGCGTGGCCTGCAGCGTTCCAGAGAGTTCGATCCCTCCTGCCTCGCCGTGTTTGCCATTGATCTCGATTCCATCAATCAACGGAGAACGCTGCCGGTCCCAGATCGGGTTGGTGACGGTTTGCGGATCGGCTGTCCCCTGATGAGTCCCAATGATTCTCAGAGCGGGGCCCGCAGCTTCCATTTGAATCCGAGCAACACCGTCACCTGAAATCGACACCGGTCCCGCCCTATCGAGACGAATCTCGATCGTCTTGCTGATGCGGTAGGTCCCCGCCGGAAAGTGCAGCGGCTTCAGTCCTCCATCCACCGCTTTCTGGACTGCAGCTGTGTCGTCCGTGACTCCATCCCCCGTCGCTCCAAAGTCTTTGACCGTCGGAGATATCGTGATGCGCTGAGTGGGCGGTACAGCTGGTGGAGCCTCTACTGGGGTCGGCTCTGCGGGTGCGGTGACGGCTGGAGCCTGACCGTCCACGATCGGTGGCGAAAGCTGTGAGTCATCGGCCTGCAGGGAATAGAGCCACAACAGGCCGCACAGCCCGATACATCTCGTCAGGAGAAAGCGGGCATTTGGCGGGGTCAGGGACCTCCGTGAGGGGTCAAGTTGTCGGAAATCGATCGCCATCCAGGGCATATCCTGCTTGCGTTCCGGAACGAAAGAATCGCTATCTTCGATACAATCGTCATAAGCGTACTGTTCTCCGCTCAGCCACGCCAGACGCGGTAAGAGGGAATACGTTCCCGGTATGTGGCGAACTTTTCTGGAACGGAGGTACTCCGCTGGGCATTCTGCTACCTTGCTGATCGGTCTCTTGAGCCCCCCAGGGCATTGGCGGCCGTAGACTCGCCGCACACATCACTGAGTAAGGCCTCTGGAAATGGCAAAAGCACCGTCTCGTTACCCCGCAGCTTTGATTTTCGGGGCACCGGGTGCAGGCAAAGGGACACAAGGCGAGATCCTGACTCGAGTCCCCGGCTTCTTTCATCTGTCAACCGGCGTCATCTTCCGCAAGCTTGATCCTCTGATGGAAGAAGCTCGCCAGATCAGCGAGTACTGCAAGCGCGGTGAACTTGTTCCCGATGAGCTGACAGTCTCGATCTTTCGCAACTGGCTGGAAGGCCGGCGAGCCGCCGACAAGTTCCGGCCCAAGGAACACCTGCTGCTGCTCGATGGAATTCCGCGAACCGTGAATCAATGCAAACTCATTGAGCGCTACATTGATGTCAAGCTGGTGTTGTACTTCGAGTGCGTCGACATGGAAGTGATGGTCGACCGCATTCGCCGGCGGGCCGTGATGGAAGGTCGACCCGATGACGCGAGCGAATCGGTCACCCGCAAACGCCTGGAAACATTTGAACGCGAAACGACGCCAGTCCTGAATTACTATGGAGATTCGCTGATTCGTCGGATCGACAGCAGCGGTCTGCCCGCGGAAGTTCTGGCAGGGTGTCTGCAGCAACTGATTCCCGTGCTCAAAGAGAACTTTGTGTTTGAGTAAGCGTCTCACGACGGCCACCCTGCTTGAGAGTTGAATCGCCTCCGATGCACTCCTCAGCCCATACTCCTGCAACCGATCGGTACGACCATATCGTTGTCGTGGGAGTTGGTCTGATTGGTGGCTCGATTGCCAAAGCACTCAAGGCCCGCGGCCTGGCCCGCAAGATTACAGGACTCGGGCGGAACCGCGCCCGATTGCTGGCTGCGAAGCAGGCGGGTGTGATCGATGATGTGGCGGAGTCGGTTTCCGAGCTGGCCCCATTCACGTTCGCGGTGGTCTGTACACCCGTGGATCGCATTCCCCAGGATGTCCGGGCTCTGCAATCGGTTGCGAGTTCGGATGCCCTCATCACCGATGCTGGGAGCGTCAAGGGCCGCCTCTGTGAGGTCCTCAACTCGCAGCCGACGAACGGGGCTCAATATATCGGCTCACACCCGATGGCTGGCTCGGAGCAGGGAGGCTGGGAACACGCTGATGCCCAGCTGTTCCAGGGACGGATGTGTGCGATCACGCCACAAGGTCACGACGAAGCCCCGATTCAGAAGATTGAACGGTTCTGGACCGCCCTGGGGATGCGGACTGTCCGCTTCCAGCCGCAGCAGCACGACCAGATCGTGGCTCTGACCAGCCACATGCCACACGCCACAGCATCGGCGGTCGCGTCTTTGCTGACCCCTGAGGCGTGGCCACTGGCGGCGACGGGCTTCCGCGACACGACTCGAGTGGCAGGCGGCGACGCAGGTTTGTGGACCTCGATTCTGATGGAGAATCGGGAAGCGGTGGCAGGCCGCCTGAAAGAACTGACGCACGTTCTGCAGCAGTTTGTCGCGGCGCTGGAGGCAAATGATCCGCACGCGACAGAGGCATTACTGGCCCGCGGCCAGATCGCCCGGGAGAAGTGGATTCAATCGACTTTATCGCCAGAGGCCTGACGATCAGGGGACACCCGCTTGATCAGACACAGCGCCATCTCTGATTCATCTTTATGCGGGCACTTTGGTCAAGATTCGCCACACCGCAAGCCCCAGTAGAATGCCGAGTACATCGGCCACCCAGTCGAAAACGCTGGCTGTCCTACCCACCGGGATCTGAAACAGCTCGTCCAGAATTCCGTAGGTCCCGATCACGATCAGACAACGCCACCAGGTCTCACACCCACGCACGCGGCAGGCCGGCAGGAGCAACCCGAGCGGAAAATAACCGACCAGATGGATCAGCTTGTCGGACACCCCCAGCCCCTGCACCGTCTGCGGCACCGGGATATGCGTGAGGATCACCAAAGAGATCCAGATCACCGCCAGCAGCACGCGACGATGGACCAGCCAGCTGTCTGCGGTGAGTAACTGTCGGAAGTAATTCATCAGCCGCTGGGCCTCATTCGCCTTGGAGACTGCAAGGAGCGCGTGAACGTGGGGGGACGCAGACTACCACATGCAGCAGCGCGATGCAGAGCGACTCCTTGAGGTCGGTGACCGATCGAGCAAGTTACGCCACTCTTAAGTGGTTGCTAGGCATCTCGATAGACCGGTCCAATTTGCGGCACTCATCATCTTCGCTCCGTGATCTGAAGACGGCTGGCCAAATCCGCAGCCACCCACGAAGCCAGTGGAAAATGAGAAGGCCGTAATATTTGCTCAACCGGCACAACCGTCAAAGTCGATAGATCTTGACATGTCAAAGTCTGTCTGGTCCTGCGCGTATCTCGTCGTCTCTCTTCAACAAATGAAGTGACAACACTTTGCGGCTGATTCGGCTCATCATTGCTGGCTGCTTGCTGACCCTGATCTGTGATGGATCAAAGGGCTGGGCGCAGACTACCGTCGTCGATGAGTCCAACTTTTCGGCATTTTCCACCGATCCCGAAGCCGTGTTCGAGGAGTCATACCGCACGATGCCGGAGCCGTGGTCGGTCGACGGCCAGACGCCTTACATCCAGCAATTCGGACTCGGGTATCGATACGGGGATGGGGTGGGCTTTAAGAACGGCTTTGTCGACCTCGAGTGGGTCGTCCCGATTCGCGGGGATGCTCCTTTCGACAACCTCTTTGCCGATATGCATCTGTTGATGCTCGAGAACGCACAAGTCGCCGGAAACGCCTTGCTGGCGTACCGCCGCTACAATCGGGACTGGAACCGGATTCTGGGTGGTTACGTCGGGTGGGACGGAACGCAGACCCCGCTCGGCAATCAACTTCAGCAAATGGCCCTCGGCATTGAGAGCCTGGGCCCCATTATTGATCTGCGTGCAAACCTGTATATCCCCGACCGATTTGACGTCCGGGCTCCGTTGCCAAACCTCTTTCAAGGCAACAACCTGATTGTGAATCGGGCGGAAGTCGCGATGACCGGTATCGATGCCGAAATCGGCGTGAACCTTCCGGTCCTTCTCAACACACGCTCGCGTGTGCTGGCGGGTGTTTACAACTTTGATGGAAATGGTCCTCCGGGGATGACGGGCTGGAAGGTGCGGGCCGAAGCTGAATACAACCGCCAGCTGTGGTGGGACATTTCGTATCAGGATGACAAGCTGTTCGGCCAGACCTGGAACATGGCGCTGACCTGGCGTTATGCCCATCGCTTCCTGGGTCATAGTCCTTCACCAGCCTCGATGGATCACAAGTACTACCGGGCCGAAGATGTGGACTACGACAACGATCTATCTGACCGCTTGAGCGATCCGATCCGACGCCTGCAGAAAGTCGTCATCACTCAGGACCCTGGCGTCGTGGCCACCAACTCTTCGGGAACTCCGCTGCAGTTCCTGCATGTCGCTAATGGCTTCGCTGGAACGGGCACCTTCGAGAACCCGTACGGAACTTTGACCGCAGCACTTGCAGATGCCTCCGCGGGAACAGCGACCATCTACACCCCCTATGGCGGGTCATACAACGAGAACATCACCCTCGTCTCCGGGGCCACCGTCCTGTCGAACGGACCGACGCAGACTGTCGCCACCCAGTTCGGAGACCAGTTGTTGCCGTTCTCGGGCAGCCACACAAACCTCACCGGATTGCCGACTCTCACGGGTAACGTGACGATGGCTGGCAACTCTCGCTTCTCGGGATTCGATGTCACCGGACAGGTGTCGGCCACGGCAGTCACCGGATTCACCATCGACAACAGCGTGGTCACGAATGCCGCGGGTGATGCGGTCAGTATCACCGGAGCGACAGCATCCACGCTGACCAACCTGAAGCTATCCTCCGGAGCTGGTAGTGGCCTGAACCTCAACGACAGCTCCGCAGGGATCACCGATCTACAAGTGACTTCGGCGACCACCAATGGTTTGCAGGTCACCACAGGTGCGACAGCTCGAACCGTGACCGTGAACAATCTGACAGTCAGCGCTGCCGGACAGCACGGTGTGGATCTGAATGTCACGGGCGCGGGTGCACTGACCTATACCCAATCGGGAACCAATACGATCACCTCAACCGGGAACGCGTTCGACGCTGCACTGGGAGCTGGTTCGACCGGGAACATGAACCTGACCCTCGGCTCCTATACCGTCGCCTCGACTGCCGGAGCCGGAGTGAACCTGGATGGTTCGGCAGGGACTGGAAAACTCAATCTTCTCAGTATGACCAGCGGTACTATCACCAAAGCAGCCACCGGTGGCTTCCTGGCCGATACGGTGACCTTTGATAACAACCTCGTGACCGTGGGGATTCAGCAGATTGGAGTCAACTCGTTGATTATCGGCAGCTCCACCGACACGACTCAGGTCAAGGGTGACGGTGTCCGCCTGATCGACACAACCGGCAGCCTGCTGATCTCAAATCTGAATGTCTTTAACGACACCGGTACCGGTGTCCTGGTCGACACCACGGGTGGCGGAACCGTATTTACGCTGGTCACCTCCGGAGGTCAGATCTCCACAACGAACGGGCCCGCTCTCAACCTGAATACGTTGGCCGCCTCCCTGACCCT
This sequence comes from Planctomycetaceae bacterium, assembly GCA_947479075.1. GTDB lineage: Bacteria > Planctomycetota > Planctomycetia > Planctomycetales > Planctomycetaceae > TH-plancto1. The sequence continues at coordinate 3,075 of CANJZR010000019.1, read as the reverse complement.
CGGTTCAATCCGCTCGGTCAACAGCCCCACGGAGGGCGTGCTGATGAATGCCGTGAACGGTGCCGTTTCTTCGACAAATACGACAATCAACGGGTCGATCGGCAAGTCCATCCGGATTATGAATACGACCTCTCCGCTGTCCGCGGCCTTTGGAGCCACCAGCATTCATAGCACGATCGGCCCCACCCAGGCTGATAACGTCGATACTTCCACGGGGAACGGAACGAACCTGACAATCAGCTTCAACCCGCTCTCCATCACGTTCCCGTAGTTCCAACTCTCCGCACAGTTCCGGATTCAACGAGCCGAACGAAAGCCGATGGGGCCTTTTGAATTTTGCCCAGCGCTGGACGTTTCCAAGTAACCACTGGAAGTGCACAGCTGAGTGTTCCACGACATCATCGTTGCATGCGGACCAACCCGACCTGAGCGAGCTCCAATCCCCGTAGACCGATGTTCGCAAGTTTCACGTACTTGAACCGAGCCCCCTCGTCACCCTATACTCAAGGTCTCCGGGCGTTTAGCGCAGTGGCTAGCGCACTTCCTTCACACGGAAGGGGTCACAGGTTCGATCCCTGTAACGCCCACTTCGACGTAAGACTATACTCAATAAATATTTGCAACACCTCGAAACTTTCGCCAGCGCAGTGAACGTCCTGTTTTAATCGTGGTATTTACTACCGCTCAATGAAACAGGACTGCGTTGATGGGGCGTAAACCCAGCTCTATCCCTCCGTATAGGCTGCATAGACCAACGGGTCAGGCACGCTGTCGAATCGCTGGCTCGGATCACATTCTGGGGCTGTTTGGCTCGGGTGAATCCCGTGTCCGATATGGCCAACTGATCGGGAAGCTGGCGGGGGCTTTCCACCTGCAAATCACCATGCGATAAGATGCGGAGGCTCTTGTTTCGATTCCTCGTTGCGGACTGGTCAAGAGCGGGTTTCTCATTGACTGAAAATTGCAGCTCGCAAACAAATTTTCAAAACAATCCTTGACAAATCGTGTTGGATGGTCGAATATATAACCACTACCGGATAGGTAGTACTTGTTTGCGAGGGAAAATCCCCGCTACTCTGTTTCATGCAATGAGTCACGGACATCACTGGTCGACCGGAATCCGTGGCAGTGACCGTACTGGTCCAACAATGTCTCTCTCATCGACCCATCGGACGAAAGCCACCGGGCGTGGCGTTTTGTCTTCGACGCTCAAAGACGGCGGATCGTTGATCCGACCACTGGCCTTGCTGAACCAGGCCCACAATACGACTGGCTGCTGTCGCCCGTGTTGTTGCTGTTGAGCCAGCAATCGCATTTGCACCCTTGCTGCGATTGCGCCGCCCTGTTCTCTGTCAGTTGATGGGCCACTCTTGGCTCCGTTGCTGATGGGGTGACTGTCCCGCAGGGCGGCATTTATCCATTCGCTGCGGTCTCTGGCCGGGGAGTGCGCTACTCCCCGGGGATGACTTGTCCCACCTGAGCGACCTTGCACACAGAGCCACGCGGCTCGGGCGAGGCCCGGGGGATCTGTTTCCACACATTCACTGGTCAGGAGTCGGTCGGCTCGCAGCCGCCTCGACCAGCTGCGCTCCCGGTGCGCACAACGACCATTCACACATCCACATTCGATCGGAGAAATCGATCATGCTCGTCTCACGTCCATCCTGGCCACGCACCCGTGGCTTCACGCTCATCGAACTGCTGGTAGTGATTGCGATCATTGCCGTGCTGATCGCCCTTCTCTTACCTGCCGTGCAGCAGGCTCGTGAAGCGGCCCGCCGCTCTCAATGCAAGAACAATCTCAAGCAAATCGGGCTCGCGCTGCACAACTACCATGACACGCATGCGGCTTTCCCGCCTGGGGTCGTCCACAAATCAGGTAATCAGGCCGTGGCCGCGTTGGCCTCGTACGGGTGGGGGACATTCATTCTCCCTCAGCTGGAGCAGGCGAACATCTTCAACACGATGCAGACCAACGGAGTTGACCTCGATCAGCTGCTGAAGAACACCGCTGACCCCGTGGCACAGGCCCTCCCGAAAACAACCTTCAGCTTCTATCGCTGCCCCTCGGATACCGCACCGGCACTCAATGAACGTCGGGAGTGGGATACACCGTACAAGGCATACTTTGGCAACCAGCCCGTGTATCTCGGGACATCGAACTATGTCGGAGTCTCTGGTTCACGCTGGGCGGTCCCCGATGACTGGATCACGTCGCAGAGGGACCCGTACGGCGTGTTCTGGGGAGACAGCAAGGTCCGCATCGCCGACATCACCGATGGAACCTCGAACACTTTTATCGTGGGTGAACGTGACTGGCGACACGGTTGGGCCGCCAACTGGGTCGGTCAACGGAATTACACCGGGACGGGCATCTGGGGCTCGCGACAAAATCTGGCGATCCTGAACGTGAAGATCAACGATCCGCTGTTACAGCCCAATGGTAACCCTGCGGTGTCCCGCGGCTTCAGTAGTGAACACACCGGAGGGGCCCACTTCCTGTTCGCCGATGGTCGCGTGACGTTCATCAGCGAGAACATCGAGTTCAATGATGTGAACCCCAATCTGGTCACTCCCGCTGCAACGCTGGGGTTGTTTCAGAAGCTTGGGCGCCGCAACGACGGATTCGTTGTCGGGGAGTTTTAGTCTCTCCTCCGGATAATCAGGAGGCCACAGAATGCGAGAAGTCATCGCAATGATGTTGCTGATTCTCCTCGGAAGTCTGGTCGCTCAAGAGATGCCGGGAGCGTACGAAGCGGAGTACCAAGCTTGGGTGAAAGCGAACAACGCCTACATACTCGCAATCACACAAGGCAGGTGGGCTGCTGCCCCCCCACAACCCCGGTTGTTCGCTCGCTGATCTCTGACCCGTTCTACATCGAGTGTGTCCGATGTTCTACACGAGTACACACACATCGGTCTCCCGCAGGTAGTGAGAGTTGCTCCTCCGCCTCGGTGAGTCTGATTGGATCACAAGGATCAACAAAATGAAGACGTTGAAGTTCTGGAAACCCGTCACAATGGCATCACTGGGCTTGTTCCTGGCCAGTGGCTGTTCCGACGGGCCCGAGTTGG
>CANJZR010000018.1 GCA_947479075.1 Planctomycetaceae bacterium | reverse complement strand
GATGAGAAATTGCCGTGACCAATCGGCCATCGACTTACCGCAGTGAAGATACGGCTACCCCACGTGCGTCGCTACATCACGATCTCGGTTCCAATCCCCGTGTCGGAGTAAATCTCCAACAGCAGCGAGTGTGGAATGCGGGCATCGACGATGTGGATTTTGCGAACCCCGGCTTCCAGAGCCTCCAGTGCCGCTTCCACCTTCGGCACCATTCCTCCGGCAATCACGCCCGAGGCGATCAGTTCGCGAACTCGCGGGATGTTCAGGTTCGACTGCAGCGTCTTGGGATCATTCTTGTCGAGAAAGATTCCCGGCACGTCGCTGATAAACACCAGCTTCTCCGCCCTGAGCAATCGGGCCACCGCAGCTGCAGCTGTGTCGGCATTCACGTTCAGACGGCCACCTTCGACATCGAGTGCCACCGACGGGATGATCGGAACCGCTCCGGCACGGCAGGTCGCAGCCAGTAGCTCCCGATTGATATCGGTCACATGTCCCACGCGGCCCAGGTCGATTTCCTCGCCCTGTTCACCCTTCATGGTCAGACGCTCGCCGATCAGCACATTCTGGGTCCGGAAGCTCATCGGCACCGCACGACCACCGAGAGAACGAATCTCGTCAACGAGCCCCTCACAGATCTCCTCAGCCAGAACTCGCGACACAATGTCGAGTGTGGCGTCGTCAGTGTAGCGGCGGCCATTCACCCATTTCGGCTGGATACCCGCGGTCTCCATACCCTTGTTGATTGCCTTACCACCGCCGTGCACCAGGATTGGTCGCATACCGACCGCCTGCATGAACAGCACATCAATCAGGCATCGACGCACAGCCTCGGTCTCTTCGAGCGCACTGCCCCCCAGCTTGATCACGACGTACCGGCCCTGAAACTCCCGTATCCAATTGAGAGCTTCAACCAGAACCTGAGCCTTGCGAATCGCTTCATCCACGGTGGCGAACTTTCGTCGTCAAATCGGTGTTCACGGGCCACGTCCCACCAGGGACGAATGGCGGATTGTCGAGTGATCTCCCCCCAGTGTCAACGGGCGGTCGCATGCGTTGAAAAGCGAGTCCCATTCCTCGGAACAGCGAACGAAGCAATCATCACTCACTCACCACAAGAATCTTCAAAGCTTACTCCCACGCAATCCTCCATGTGAAACTACTCCTTCCTTCGTTTCCTTGCTTGTCTTATGTTCAAACATCTCTTCTGCTCGCCAATACAAGTTGCTTGTTGTAAGCGAATTGGATTTGAACATAAGGCAAGCAAGGGAACGAAGGGGAAAGCATGTTGAGTCACGAGGAATTGGAAACTGTTTAGAACACGCGGGACAGATGTTGCTCCTTGTCAGACTCCGGCAACTGGCATACAACGATGATTGGACTACCTTGTAGTCCACGGAATTCTAGGTCGACCAGAGGGAGCTTCTGATGAGACAGACTGCCAAGCGTTCATGGATGGGGCTGGTCGTGGCCGTTTTGGGCCTGGGGATCAGCTCGCTGGCAGTCGCCGGTTCGTCTAACAGCCAGATGGACCTGTCTGAGGACGGCAAGCTGCTCGCCTGCTCGAATCGTGATAACGGGACTGTGACGATTGTCGATCTGTCGACCCGCAAGAAGGTCCGCGAGATTCCCGTCGGTCAGCTCCCGGAGGGAGTGAGTTTCATCGGTGCGACTCACACGCTGGCGGTGGCTGTTTACCGCGATGACGTGGTCGTCTTTATCGATGCGGATACCGGGAAGGAACTTGCCCGGACAGTTGTGTTTGATGAACCATACGGTGTTGTCTCGACCAAGGATGGATCGCGTGTCTACGTGACACTCGAATACCCCGGTCAGGTGCTGGAGATTGACACCTCGTCGCACAAGATTACCCGGACCATCGAAGCTGGAAGATCGACTCGCGGTATCGCACTCGATCCGCAGAATGCCCGCGTCTACATCACCGAGTACTACACCGGCATCGTTCGTTCATTCGACCGAGCCACCGGTCAAAAGGTCGAGGAATGGGTCGGATCCGAACAGGATAACCTCGCCCGACAGCTGATCATTCACCCGACCCGACCGAAGGCCTACCTCCCGCACCAGCGGTCGCGGACATCGGTCGCTCAGGGGGCGGGCTCGATCTTCCCGTATGTGTCAATCGTCGATATCGATTCCACTGCTGAGACGCGTCGCAAGCGGATGCAAATGGATTCGTTCAACGGCACGTATGTCGTCGCGAACCCGTGGGAGGTCGCCCTCTCTCCCGACGCAAAGCGGCTCTATGTCGTCTTCAGCGGGACCGATGATCTGTTTGAGTGCGAAGTCCTCGACGATAACTACCGCGAGATTCGCCACAAGCGGACTCTGGAACTCGGATCGAATCCCCGGGCGGTGAAGGTCTCCGACAATGGCCAGTCGTTATTCGTCTACAACGCCCTGGACTTCAACGTCGTCGAGTACGACACCCGCACCCTCCGTCCCGTCGCCACGATCCCCGTCTGCAAATCACCTCTCGACGAGGAACTGCTGACTGGGAAGAAGCTCTTCTACTCCGCCAACCAGCCGATGGTTGGACGGCGGTGGATCTCCTGCTCCAGCTGTCATCCCGACGGAGACTCCGATGGCCGCGTGTGGCAGCAACCCGAAGGGCTCCGCGACACGCAGGCAATTTTCGGGCTGGCGTGGACGCACCCGTTGCACTGGTCAGCTGACCGGGACGAGGTCCAGGACTTCGAGCACACCATCCGCGGCCCACTGATGCAGGGACGTGGACTGGCCCGCGGGGCGATTCACGAATCTCTGGACAAGCCGAACCAGGGGCTCTCGCGCGACCTCGACGCCCTGGCTGTCTACACCAACTCGCACACTTTCGCACTGAGCCCGCACGCCAAAAGCGGACTCAGCGAGGCGGCCCAGCGTGGCAAGCAGCTCTTCTTCTCCAAGGAGACTGGCTGTGCCAAGTGCCACAGCGGGCCGTTCTACACCGACTCTCAACCGGGAGCCGAGCGGAAGCTGCACGATGTCGGCACCGGCAACGCCGACCCCTCCGAAAAGATGGGCCCCAAGTACGACACTCCGACCCTGATCGGCGTGTACCGCACCGCACCGTACCTGCACCATGGGAAAGCCAAGACCCTGGAAGAAGTCCTCACCACCTTCAACCCAGAGAATCAGCATGGGACCACCACTCAGCTCACCCCCGTCCAGATCACCGACCTGGTTGAGTTCCTGAAGGCCCTGCCCTACGAAGACCCGGCGGAACAGGCGAAGCAGGCGGGATTGATCGAGGTCCGGGGGAGCGATTCTCGCGACGCCAGCTCTTCGCAGTGACTCGGACACAATCATCCCAATGAGCCGGACGCGCCATCGCCCGGAGTCGGCTTCACATTCAGTTGGACAGCTCGCCAGCGGCTGTCCTCGAAGTTAGTGCCAGTACAAGCTGACCTTAAATGGACGCTTTCGGGCTGGAGCTTCTTGAACGGATGATCTATATGTCGCCGTGAAATCGAACGGTCACCAGGACGAAAGCACGCAGACGAGAGTATGTCCTTACCCGATGCCTCTGATTCGACCACACTCAATGGTCATGTTCACTCCACGGGACGAATTGCACTCGCACTCGGCGGTGGTGGGGCACGAGCTGCGTATCAGGCCGGTGTTCTCACCGCCATCGCCCGCATGTATCCCGAGTATCGGTTCCCATACCTGACGGGTGTCTCCGCAGGAGCGATCAACATTTCGTTGCTCGCCAGTCACCAGGGAGCGCTTCGCGAGCAATCTGAAAAACTCGCTGATCTGTGGAGGCAGCTGCGGATCGACAATGTCTTTGTATCAGAAGGCATTTCCCTGTTGTTTCGCCTGATGAGGATTGGAGCCCAATTAACGATTGGCTGTCCATTCTGTTTCAAAAAAGTCTACGGAATGGTCGACACGGAACCATTGCGTGCCTTTCTACATCAGGCCTTAGATAGCCAGGATGGTTCACTGCCGGGAATTCAAAAAAACATTGATGCCGGGCATCTGAAGGCGGTCGCTCTGACGGCGCTGTCATTCGGCACGGGAAAGACCATCACGTTCTATCAGGGCAAATGCGAAGAACTCAGGAAAAAGTCGCGCCAACGGAGTGTTGAGACATCGCTGACCATCCAGCACGTCATGGCGTCGTCGGCGCTTCCGCTGTTCTTTCCACCGGTGCAGATCGGAAATGATTGGTACGGGGACGGTGGTATCCGCCTGGTGAATCCGCTGGCCCCGGCACTGGAAAGTGGAGCTGACCGGATCCTGGCGATTTCCAATCATCACCTGGGAGATGATAACCATCCCACAGTGGTGAGTACGCCGCCGTCACCAGCGACCGTGATGGCCGCGATGTACAGCGCGGAGTTTTTCGATCAACTCGATTACGATGTCCAGGAAATGCGATGGATCAACAAGTTGGCGCGTGAACTCCCCGCAGAGAGACGGCACGGGATGCGTGATGTCAGACTGATGGTGATACGCCCTTCGCAAGATATCAGCGCGATGGCCTACCGGCTGCGACACAACTTTCCCAGCACTCTGAACTATCTGATGAAACGACTCGGTACGAACGAGATTCGCAGCCAGGAGTTTCTCAGCACCGTCATGTTTGAAACGACTTACATCGAACAACTGATCGAGTTGGGACAACGCGATGGGGAGTTGCTGGCCCCTCGACTGAAGGCGTTCTTTGAAATGTAGTGACGAGCCACGGGGACGCAGCACGTCACCTCGAAATAAACTCTGTGGCCCCCCTATGGCATCCCTTCAACAGGGACAAACTTCGCACCACCGCTGTTGGTCACTCGATTGCGGACGATCTCGATCGAAGTCTCATCGACGTTGGCGGAGTTCGACCACTTAATCCCGATCGCATCTCCCGGGGCGTCGACTCGATGGAACAGTCCATCGATCACGATGTCGTTGAGGACAGAGTTCGCACTCAGCGGGGCCATGTTGGCACCAATCGGGGGACAGAGGACACCCACGCTGAAACGGTCGGCGTAGATGAATCGGTTGTTCTCCAGCCGGGCCATGCCGAAGTTGTCCATCCGCAAATGCTCACCCCGATTGCAGTCGAACTCGCAGCCTCGTAGCAGTCCGCGTGTCAGGCTGCCGCCGGGCGTTTTGATCTGGAGTCCTATCGCTTCGGCGTTCAGTTGAGTCTGCTCATCTGTCCAACCGCAGGCCGCAAATGCAGTGCGTTCGATCAGGAACCCGGCACTGGCGATCAGAGCCCCACCGGTCCCACACAGGTTGAACACCGTCCGCTGAATGGAGACTGACGGACAGCCGATCGGATGGTTGTCGACGAACCCGGTTCCACCGATTCGAGAGACAAAACACCCCTCGATCGACAAAAAGATCGTGGCTGTGAAATCAGGATTCGAGTCGATCGCCAGATCGCCGTTGACGCGAATGCCATCCCCACCGAACCCGGTGATCGACACGTTCTTAACGCAGGGGGCGTAACACCCCATCATCTGAATGGCGTGTTCCTCACGGTCCCGGAAGCTTCCCACAAGTTTGATCCGTTCGAAGGAGAGATCGTGCAGGAACTGTCCAGCTGCGATGACTCCGGTGATATCGAAAAGTGGCCCGCTCTTCCCAGTAAACTTAATCGTCGTCGCTTCGGCACCACGTCCCTCAATGATCGGCCCCGAGGCTCGTGTCCGCCCCGGATTGCGAATGACCAGAGTGCGGGAGACCATGTATGAAGGAGCAGGGAGATCTAACCGACAGGGGTGAGCGACTGCGTAGTCGAGAGCCTTCTGCAATTCTTCAGTGTCGTCACCGACACCATCCGCTCCGAACTCGACAACGGAGTGGGTTTCAAGTGCTGATGCATTGTGCGGAACGAGCAGGGGAAAGACGAAGCAGATGATCAACGGGATGAAATGTCGGATGATGAAACCTCGCGGAGTAAAGAGGTGTGGTGAGCGTGTCGCTCGCCAGGGCATACACGAAAGCGGTGAGTCATCCCAGCTTCTGGCGGCATCCGGTCTCAGCTGCCTTGTAGCAACCGAAGATCGTCCGCAGCACCTGTAGCCCCTCGGCACCAGTGATGGGAGCCTCTCCGAGCCCTGCACTGGCCCGCACAGCGGCTTGAACAAACGGCGTGTAGCCCCGTTGGCCGGACGGGTACTCGAACTTCTGTTCTTTCGGATCCTTGGTATCGACGGTCGAGTAATAAACCAGTGGCGTCGTATCTAGGTCGCCCAGTTGGAGCCACCCGCCCGAGCCCCAGATGCGGATGTGCATGTTGTACCCCTTGTCGAGGTAATACCCGGAGGTCATCGTCCCGGCTGAGCCGTTGTCGAACTTCATGAGCACTGTAGCCGAGTCCTCAACGTCAATCGGTTGCCCGCCGACGTTCTGGGTCATGGCGGATACTTCCGTGATCTTGAGGCCGGTCAGAGATGTCGCCAAGTCAAGCCAGTGAATACCCAGCCAGATGAGGTGGCCACCCCCCGCCCGTGATTTGTGAGCGAACCAGTTCTGGTGGTATTCGGGATTCTTGAGCCGGGTCTGGTCAGCGATGACATGCAGCTCAACACCATAGATTTGACCGAGCAGTCCCTTACGGATCACTCGACGGGCTTCGCGTATCGGCGGCGTGATGCGGTTGGCCAGGGCCAGCATCAGATGCAGGTGCTTGCTGTCGGCCTTTTGTACCAGAGGTGCGAAGTCCTCGGCCCGGATACATGCGGGCTTCTCGGTCAGGACGTGACAGCCCGCATTCAGGGCTGCTTCGATTGCAGGGGGCGACTTCACAGCTTGCAGGCTGACAAGACACATCCTGGGCTTGGCCTGCTGGAGCATCGTCGCAGAGTCACGAAAGAGGCCGCCGAACTTGTCGCCGAGGAACTTGCGGGCCTTCTCCTCGGTTTCGCCAGTCGGATCGGCGACGAAGACCGATTCCGCTTCTTCGGTCTTAGCGAGTGCCTCGAAGTATGCCTCGAGATGGGCTCCCTGAGGATGGATAATCATGCCAACTGGGATACGATCATTCGCCATGAGGCAGTCTCTGCGAGTGGAAGATACAACAACACCCTCGACCTAGAACGACGATGACGGCGCCCAAGGCTTTCGTCAACCACAGGACATCAGGATGAGCCAACCAAAGCTGCGAGCAGGGATCATCGGACTGGGATTCATTGGAGCGGGAGATCAGGTTGCCGGCGACCGACTGGGACAGAAGGTGGCTGACCTCGACGGCCATCATCGCAGTGCCCTGTCGAATCACCCCAGAGTGGAACTGGTGGCCGGCAGCAGCCAGGACGCCGGGCGGCGGGAGCGTTTTCAGCAGTCAACCGGTGCCCGCACCTACGCCGACTGGCGGCAGATGCTCGCAGCTGAGAATCTTGACATCGTAAGCATCGCGTCGATGACGCCCAACCACTCCGAACAGACGATCGGCTGTGTGAATGCGGGAGTGCGGGCGATCTATTGTGAGAAACCTATCGCTGCCACACTCGCGGAAGCTGAGGCGATGGTCGCTGCCTGTCACCGGGCGGGGAGTTTGCTCGTCATCAATCACAACCGGCGATTCAACCCGACCTACCGCCAGCTGGCGGAGTTCATCGCAGCTGGTCAGTTGGGCGATTTGATCACCGTCTCGGCTCGCTGGGCGACTGGACGACTGGGAAATGTGGGGACTCATATGATCGACGCGATCCGGATGCTGACGCGTCGTGAGGTCCGGGCGGTGTCAGCCACGCTCGACATGTCAGCCCGTCCCGATTGCCGAGGAGCCGAGTTCCAGGATCCTGGCGGTTGGGCGATGCTTCGCATGGACGGCGGGCTGATGGGACAGATCACCGCTCCCGACTATGCCAAAGACCCGGCGGAAATCGTGGTGTCGGGATCACTGGGACGAGCTGTGGTTCAGGGCAACGCGGTGCGGATCGAAATGTGGGGGGGGCCAAGTGAACTTTGGCCGATTCCCGCCAGCCAGTTGACCTCGATGGACGTGGCCGTGAGTGAGATTGTGGCTGCACTCGATGAGGGAAATCCCCTCACCAGCACTGGCGAAGATGGGCTGAGGGCGCTGGAAGTAATTCTGGGGTGCCATGTGTCGCACGAGAGAAACGCCACATGGACGGAGTTACCGCTCGCTCCAGCCGACAAACAACGTCTCCTTCGTGCCGGGTAACCCACTCTTGAGAACGAAGTCAGTCGGCGCCGACCAGCACCACACAACGAAATCAATGGTGAGTGAACGATGAGTTGCATCTTCCACGAAAGACTGCCGAGGCAAGTTCGGTTCATCGCTGTCCTGGCCGTTCTGTACCTGACGTGGTCGAGCAGCACCATCGCCGAAGTCTGGCCCAGGTTACCGGAAGGTAACGGGGCGGTGAGTATCCCGGCTCAGGAGTGGTCACTCCATCCCGGACCTCGCGAGGTGCGGGTCGGCATTTATTACCCGGACGGGACACTCGCCAGCGTCGGACCACGGACCGGAATCTTTCTGTCGCTGCACAACTGGGGCGGAACTGATATCGAAGGCACAGCCTCCCCAGAGTATCTCGCGAAAGAGTTCAACGTTGTCGCGTTGAGTGTGCGATATCTCCAGAGCGGCAAGAAGGCCTCGATTGATGACCCCGAGCCGTACGACTTCGGCTGGCTGCAGGGGCTCGACGCCTTACGAGCGATGTGGCTGGTGTTTCATGAACTCGATCGTACGGGGACACCATTCGCTCGCGGACGCCTCTTTGCCACTGGAGGATCGGGAGGTGGCAACGTTTCGCTGATGGCGAACAAGCTGGCCCCGCGAACGTTTACTTGCGTGATCGACATGTGCGGCATGAAGAAGCTGAACGATGCGCTGGCTTACAACCTCCCCGCAGCTGGGGGACTCAATGCCCGCTGGAACCGCGATCCGGCGAGCCCGAATTATCTGTCGCCGGGAGCCCAGGAGATTCGCTTCGTCGGCCACCCTGCCCATCTGTTGGAGATGAAACGTCTGGGAACTTCGTGCAAGGTGTTCACGGTCCACGGAGTCGACGATAAGACCTGCCTCGACGACGGACGTGAGATGGTCGCGAACATGCAGAGTGCTGGCCTCGATATCAATCCCGTGTGGATCACGACCGAGATGGTCGATGGCGTGATCTTCAAGAACACTGGTCACTCGATGGGGAACAGGACGCTGGTGCCAGGGCATGTGGCGGGATGCTGGTTGTCGCCCGACTCGCCCGATACCCTCGAACGCAAAACGCCGACCGACTTTGAGATCAAAGAAGAGATTCGGTATCCGACGACCGATGGGACCTATGTGATCTCCTACGCCAGCGGTTACCCCATTGGGCGGTTCGAGCCTCAGACACCGGCACCGAGCTACAAAGACCATTTCGACGTGCTGCGTGTCATCCGCGAGCAAGGCGACAGCATCGAAGCCCGCACACAGGAGGAGTGGGAACCCCGCCGCCAGCATACCCGGGCGGCAATGGAGCGAGTCATGGGAACCCTGCCCAATCCCGCCCGGCGTGTGGCTCTGGATGTCAGGGTACTCGACGAGGTGACTCTTCCTGGTGGTATCGTGCGGCGGCACCTGACGTATCAGAGCGATGCAACCGACCGCGTGGCCACTTACCTGCTCATCCCTCCGTCGGTATCGGGAGCGAAACGCCCTGCGATGCTTTGCCTGCATCAGACGACCCGTGACGGCAAAGCCGAACCAGCGGGACTCACTGGGAACCCCGATCTACAGTACGCCCTGGAGCTGGCTCAGCGGGGGTATGTCACGCTGGTCCCTGATTATCCGGGCTTCGGCGAGTCGAAGTACGACTTTGGGCCCGGGCACGGCTACGCCAGTGGATCAATGAAAGCGGTGTGGGACAACATCCGAGCCGTCGATCTGCTGGAGGGACTCCCGGAGGTCGATGCCTCGCGGATCGGAGTCATCGGCCACTCGCTCGGCGGGCACAACGCGATGTTCACAGCTGCGTTCGAGCCGCGTCTGAAAGCAATCGTATCGAGCTGTGGCTTCACGACCTTTCGCAAGGACGATCTACCCAGCTGGACGGGCAAGAGCTACATGCCGCGTATCGAATCACAGTTCGGGAACGACGTCGGGCAAATGCCGTTCGACTTCCCCGAAATTATCGCAACCTTTGCTCCCCGCCCGTTCCTGGCCATCGCCGCTCAGCAAGACAGCGACTTCGATGTCAGCGGCGTCCGCGAGGCCATGACCACTGCATCGAAGGTCTACCAGCTGTTCGGGGCCGAGAGTCACCTGAAGGCTAACTACCCGGTGGCGCCACACTCGTTTCCTGATGAAGCTAGAACGGCAGCGTATGATTGGCTGGACGAGGTGCTGAAGAAGTGAGCGGTTTCGCGATGGACGGTCAGCATTGGAATCTCGCGGTGTGCGTTGTCACCAGAGATTGGATTCACGGTGGACATCACCACCAAGTTCAACTTGCCCACCGGTGGCACTAAATCGCTCCGCCTGTTTCATCCCAACCGCGCCTTTCTCGCCACCATCTGGCCCAAGTCGCGGGCGATGGTGACGGTGTAGGACTCCATGTCGAGGCAGTTGTCGTCTTTCGAGAACGGGTTTTCGATCTCGACGCTGGCCTCCTCCATGCCGAACAGACCGAGAGACACGATGGCGACCAGTAACGGTGTCCACCAACCAATCCGGTCGCACAAGGCGATGGGCAGCGTGGCCAGATAGACCAGAATCAGCTGCTTGATCATCACCACATAGACGAACGGCAGCGGCGTTTTCAGAATTCGCTCACAGCCCCCCTGGGCATCCACAAGCCGCGACAGCTCGTTTTCGCAGTGCCGAACAAGTTGTGGGTCCAGCTGTCCGTTGCGGCGGTACTGGGCGATCCATTCGGTGATGGCGGCGGCGATCGCAACGGGCTTGTTACTAAACAGTTTGGCGTCATGCAGAACGTCATCGGGCAGGAAGCGATCCGCTTCGAACGTATCATTATCGCCTTGCAGAGATCGGCGCAGGCAGATGGTGTACCCGATGATCAGATTTGCCAGCTCTTCTCCGCCGTTGGTGTATTCAATCCCAGCTCGAGCGAGATTGCGACTGCAATTGATGATCTGGCCCCAGAGTGCCCTCCCTTCCCAGTAGCGGGCATTGGAGGCGTTCATCCGAAACACGATAAGAAAACCAAGCAATGACCCCAGCACGGCGTGGCTGGTCGGGTCGAGTCCTACGAACGTCTTCATCCAGGCGACGTGGTAGACCCCTTCACGGTAGGCCGCCTGGATCACGGTGGCAAACAGCACAGCCAGCAGGATTCGCAGCAGAGCTTTCTGAAGAGCTGTGCCTCGCAGTGAAAAAACAGTCTTCCGCCAGTTCAGCCGGTCGTAATAGATCATCAAGCACGTTCCGTGAATGCCGCCAGTGGCCGCAGGCGAGCCAGCTGCGACGGGGCACATTGAAACAACCGTTTGTCAGTTCGTCCAGTGGGATGTCATGAAACGGGCCGAAGTTGCCACGGCGTTATGGCTGAACGAGGATCCGGCGACGAAAACGGATCAAAATCGACAGGAATGTCTGTCCTATTGAAAAGGAGGCGGGCCAGATGCTCGTGCGAAAACGGTCACCCGACGGTTGGCACCCACTTGCCCGGGACTTCATAGACCTCATCCGGTCCCGGCCAGGGAGGCATCGTAATCAAAACAAACGTAAGCGGCTCATCGCCGAATGAACGAAACTGGAACTGCGTCCCCCGTGGAGTCGTGACCGAAACACTCGCCTCAACAGGGACAATCTCTTCGTGGTCGCCCTGTTTCCGCCACATCTCACCGCGTCCCCCGAGGAAGTACCAGATCTCCTCGACCGTACGATGAGTGACAGCCTTCGACACGGCCCCTGACCGCAACTCGAAGTGAGCCATGCTCCCGCCGCTGAGCTGCAATAAAGGCCGCACATCCGTTCCGTCCGCTGCAGTATCGAGCGGAGCCACCGGAAGCCGCATAGTCTGGAACATAGCCATCAGTCATCTCTCTGGTTCAACGGAGGTTCGATACAAGCTTCCTTCAGGATGTATCGGCCCTGACAATGTCTCGACAGACCCGGCCTTGCGGCATAGCGTGCGTTTCGGCGGTGATTGTGTCAATGATTGTTTCGATTGGCTTAGGGCTTGTGAGTCCCAGGAGAAAAACGCTCTCTGTCTGTTGAGAAGTTTATGTCCCGAGTACGATGACTCGTACATTTACCATTCTCCATTGACCCACGAGTTTGATCATGGCTCGCATCGATCGCCGTTCGTTTTTTGGGGCAGCTCTCTCCGGGGCAGCTGCGTTCTCATTTGCTTCACGTTCGTGGGCGGCGGATACGGGGGGAGTGAAGCCAGTTGCTCCGGCGAGTCCGGCCGTGCAGGGACCTGACACGCTGTTTCTCACCTGGCAGGAAGACCCGACCACGACGATGACTGTCCAATGGGTCGGACCGGCGACCAATACCGACACGTCGGTTCAGTATGCAACCGTTGATTCGCCGATCTGGCAGATCGCTTCGACCGTGCTTAAGCCCTATCCGAATACCGACCTCAAGGTACATCGCTGCCACATCCGGGGTCTGCGTCCCGGGACCGAATATCAGTTTCAGATCGGCGGTATAGAGCCGACGCTGCGCTTCCGCACGATGCCTGCCAAGGCCACGAACACGATTCAGTTTGTCACAGGTGGCGATGCCGGAATCGATGTGCATGCAATTAACACCAACGTGCTGGCTGCGAAGCAGGAGCCCTACTTTGCTCTGATCATGGGTGACCTGGCCTATGACAACGGGCGGTCTCCCGAGACATTCACGCAGTACTTGCGAAACTACCGGGCTCACATGGTCGATGTGAAGGGGCGACTGATTCCGATGCTCGGTGGCATTGGCAATCACGAGGTGAATGGCGGGTACAAAGGCCAACGAGAGAACGCACCACAATACCTGAGCGTGTTTGACGGGTTCTATCCCGAGAAGACGTTCGGGGTACTCGATATCGGGGATTATCTGAGTCTGGTCATGCTCGACTCGGGACACATTGCCCCGATCGCGGGCGAGCAGACCGACTGGCTCGCCAAGACCTTGGCCGAGCGGCAGTCGCGGCCCCACCTGATTGTGGCCAATCACGTCCCGGCCTATCCCTCGATCCGCGTTCCGACCGGAGCTGAGGGTAAGTTTGGGACCGGCGAGGAACAGCGTCAGCACTGGTCGCCGCTCTTTGAACGTTACAACGTGGATGTCGTGCTGGAGCATCACGACCATGCGTTCAAGCGGACCCATCCGTTGACCAACGGGATGAAGGACAAGAACGGCGTGCTCTATCTGGGTGACGGATCGTGGGGCAAGCTGCGGATGCCCAAGTCGGCGGAACACCGTCCGTACCTGGCGGCGTTCAACCCGACCTATCACATGACGACTCACCGTCTGGAAGGTGAGCAGCGGTTCCATGTGGCTGTCGAAGAGTCTGGTAAAATCGCCGACGTATGCGTTACGACGAACAAGCGACCGGCTCGCAGGGGGTAGGCTTCTCGTAGGGGGAAACATCCGCTTGAGTGCAGGCCTACCACGGGAGCGGATCCAGAATTCATTCTCACTCGGGACAGAAAAGAATGTCTGTCCCCCCCCCCAGTACGACAGTGGAACAGACATACCTGTCTGTTCATTCGGGAGTATTCCAGTGGGCATACGTGAGTCGGAGAGCATGATGCGTCAACCGGGACACATAGCCGTAGTACTAGCTGCCCTGCTCGTCGGGTTCGTGGCGTCGCAGGTTCACGCGGACGAGCCCGCCTTCGCCCCAAAGCTTAAGATCCTCGTCTGCGGGGCTCACCCGGATGATCCCGAGTCGGGCGTCGGCGGGACGATCTCTCTGCTGACCAGGGCGGGACACGATGTCACGGTGGTGTACGCGGTGACGTTTAGGACGGGACGGACGTACTTCGAACGCCCCGAGAAAGAAGTCCGGCAAGAGGAGGCTGCAGCTGCGTGTGCGATCCTGAATGCCAAGCCGGTGTTCTTGGAGTATGCCGCGAGTGAGTTCTACGCCGATCAGCCGACTCTGGAGAAATTCACGAAGCTGCTGGCGGAACAGAAGCCCGACATCGTGCTGACGCACTGGCCCGTCGACACGCATCCCGATCATGAGGCCATCAGCACGCTCGTCTGGCGGAACTACCAGCGGCAGGGAGGCTGGAACCTGTACTACTTCGAGGTGAACGCCGGGCACCAGACGCTCGCCTTCACCCCCAACCAGTACATCGATATCGGCCCGGTCAAAGATCAGAAGTTCCAGGCCCTGATGCGTCACACCAGCCAGAAGCCCGACACCATCTGGGCCGATCACCACGCCCCGATGCAGCTGCGCCGTGGCCAGGAATGCGGCGTCGAACACGCCGAAGCCCTGCTGCTGGTCGAACCAAAACCGGGGTGCCCGTTACTACCGTTGGAAGTACTGAGCCGGAAGGTATCGGAGTAGACGAAGGAGCGTACTAACAGCGACGAAAATTGTAGCTACATGGTGGTGTCGCCGCCTGTGCCAAGGCACACCGATAGCCCCCCAATGCGGTCCTCCGGTACCTCCTGTCGATGATTCTGAACGCCTAGCCGCCACTCACTCTGACGTTCTACTAATTCACCCGTTGACATCTACTGTTTGTTTAGTAGATTGTCCGTGCGTGGCTTTAACCACTGGACTCAAAATGGGCTGGCACGATGGCAAGACGACCGCAAGAGACGCCAACAGAAGGCGAATTGGAGATTTTGAAAGTTCTCTGGGATCGAGGCCCCAGTACAGTGCGAGACGTTCTCTTGGTGCTCAATGCCAAACGAAAACGAGCCTACACCTCTGTGATGAGCCTGCTCAACATTATGGCCGACAAAGGACTGGCAATCCGAGACCCCAAAGGACGGGCCTTTCTCTATTCGGCCAAACGCCCACGAGAAAAGACCTTGGGGAAAATTGTCGGCAATCTGCTGGGGCGAGCCTTTGAGGGATCGGCATCACTCCTGGTGACCCAGGTTCTCGATCAATCAAAGCCATCCCCAGAAGAACTCGATCTGATTCGAAAAGCAATCGAGGAATACGAGAGCGGGAGGCCCAAGCAATGAGCTTTGTCTCGGATCGATTTCCCCCTCAGATTGCAGACGTGCTGACGGCAGCATTAGCCCATTTCGTCTGGCAGGGAACTGTACTTTCCTTGATGTTGTTCTTTGCTGTGAGGCTGATCAGAATCAGGTCGGTCCAAATCCGTTACCTGATGTCTGTAACAACGCTCGTATTGATGGGCCTTGCTCCTCTGCTGACGATCATATGGCATCAGCGAAGTCTCGCCCCAATCCATGCCATTGGGACCACTGTGAGCACAAGTGCCGTCCTGGCTCATACTCAGGCTGATGGCAAAGCGGTGATGGCTGAGGTGAATCAAGTTTTTGCATTCTTTCACGGCCCTGAGATTCAACGTGCGATCATGTTTTCATGGTTGGGAGGCGTCCTGATTTTCACGGCAAGGCTGCTATTCGGATATTGCTTCACACTCTGGATTCGTACAAACGCTCAGCCTCTGTCAGACCAGCTGGAGGGCATTTCTTGCAGGCTAGGCGAACGTATGGGAGTCCCCATTGGCAAACGCGTATTGATCAGCACGAGAGTTGGCCAAGCCGTGGCTGTTGGCTTCTTTCGGCCAGTCGTGCTTCTGCCGGTGTCCTGGCTCACTCAATTGACTCCCGAGGTATTGGAGGCGGTGATCGCCCATGAGTTGGCTCACATCCGTCGATGGGATCTCTGGGTGAAT
>CANJZR010000017.1 GCA_947479075.1 Planctomycetaceae bacterium | reverse complement strand
TAGAGGTCGAGTATGCCAGCGAGTTGCGGTATCGCAACCCGCCGATGACTGACCGAACCATGGTTTTTGCCATCACACAGTCGGGCGAGACGGCTGACACACTGGCCTCGATGCGTGAGTGCAAACGCAAGGGGTTGCCGACGCTGGCGATCTGTAACGTGGTGGGATCGTCGATCGCCCGCGAGTCCGACGGTGGGGTCTATCTGCATGCCGGACCCGAGATCGGCGTCGCATCGACCAAGGCCTTCACATCACAGGTCACGGTGTTGACGTTGCTGTCTCTGTTCCTTGGGCGTATGCGGAATCTGTCGTTCTCGGCCGGGATGCGCATGGTCGAGAATCTGCGACAGTTACCGAGTCAGGCGCGCATGGCCCTCGAATGCAACGACACAGTGCGTTCGATCGCCGAGAAGTATGCCCATTGCGATAACTTCCTTTACATGGGCCGACTCTACAATTTCCCGGTGGCGCTGGAGGGGGCTCTCAAGCTCAAAGAGATCAGCTACATCCACGCGGAAGGATACCCTGCCGCTGAGATGAAACACGGCCCGATTGCGTTGATCTCCCCCGAGACACCCAGCGTCTTTGTCGTACCGAAATGCGGCATCTACCCCAAGGTCATCAGCAATATCGAAGAGGTCAAAGCACGCAAGGGCCCCGTGATTGCGATTGCCTGCCAGAGCGACGAAACTATTGCTGATCTGGCAGACGACGTGATCTATGTCCCGGATGTCGAAGAGTACCTGCAGCCGATCATGACCGCCATCCCCCTCCAGCTCCTGGCCTACCACATCGCTGTCCTCCGCGGCTGTAATATCGACCGACCGCGAAACCTCGCCAAGAGCGTGACCGTGGAGTAGCTGAGAAGCCATCAGCCATCTGCAGCTAATCTCCCCCTCGCCCCATCTCCCATTCTCTCCACCTCCCCACTTGTCCACCTCCGTCCACCTCCCCGTTCTCCTCCACGAGGTCCTTGATCAACTCGATCTCCGACCGGGGCTGACGGTCGTCGATGGGACGGTCGGAGCGGGAGGGCACAGCTCCAAAATTGCTCCCAAGATTGCTCCGGGTGGGCAGCTGATCGGTCTCGATCGAGACCCGATGATGCTGGCCTTCGCAGCCCAGAAACTTGCCGGGCAGAACGCGACGCTGGTCCATTCCAGCTATGCCGAACTGACCGAGGTCCTCAAGTCCCAGGGGCTGACTCAAATCGATCGCTTGCTGGTCGATCTGGGGTTGTCCTCCGATCAACTGGCCGACCGCGAGCGGGGCTTCGGATTCGCAGCGGGGGGGCCGCTCGACATGCGTTTCGACACGCGGTCGGGCATCTCAGCGGCCGAGTTTCTTCGCACGGCGCCTGCGGATGAGATCGCCCGCGTCTTTCGCGAGTGGGGTGAAGAACCCGCCGCCGAGCCACTCGCCCAGGCCATCGTCGGCAGTCGCAAATTCAATCCCGTGGAGTCCGCCGCCGATCTTGTGTCGGTTGTGGAGCGAGTGCTCAGGGTGCGTGACAACAACCAGGGCAGCCATCCAGCGACCCGCGTGTTTCAGGCCCTGCGGATTCATGTGAACCGCGAACTCGACCAGCTGACGCGGTTCCTCGACACTGTCTTGCCACAAGTGCTTCGTCCCGGTGGCCGGGCCGTGGTCATCACGTTCCACTCCATCGAAGACCGGATCGTCAAACAGGCGTTCCGCGATTCGGCGGTGTGGGAGAACTTGACCAAGAAGCCGATCGTTGCCACCCCCACTGAAATCCGTCTTAACCCCCGCAGTCGCACAGCCAAGCTGCGCTGCGTCGTTCGCAAGTGAATCGCGTCGACTTGGCGTTTCACGCAGACCAGCGTGCCGTCTGCAACTCTTGCAATCGAGGTCGAGTCTCACGCGATCGTGTGAATTTTTATCGACAGTCCTGATTATCCTGCGTGACGACCAGTTTTGAATTCGGCCTGGAGTCACTATCCAGTTTCGATTTCTCAGGAGATCGCCATGAATGGATTCTCGCCTCTCTTCCCATCGACAGATTGTCATCGCCAGTTGCTGGCTTTCGCCATCGCAGGCTGGCTGGGGATCGCCACTTCGGCCGGGCTGATCGCTCAGGACACGGAAGCTCCCGCCGCACCTCCCGCCATCCCCAGCGAAGAGGTTCCCGTCGTTAAGCCCGCTAAAGCCGTGGCGCCTCGTCCTGTCAAACCGTATTCACGCAAGTCGAATGCCCGCCCGGCGGTGTCGAAGTCCACACAGCGAGAAGCCACCAAACTCATCCCCACAGGGCCCGAGGACCAGGAGGGAGCCGCACCGCTGAACCCCACCACCCGGTTTGGTCACACGACTCAGCTGATTCCGACCGAAATTCAGCAGGATACGAAGCTGGCGAAGAAATCCGCAGCCAAAGTGACGATAGAGGTGCCGGTAACCGACGAACCAGAGATTCAGCAGGTTCAGGCCGAGTCGGCACCCCTTGTTCCAGTTGACGAGCTCGCCGCTCCTGCGATGGAATCTGCTCCCGACGAGACCGAACTCGCCGCTCCTGATGTGCAGTCCGAAGAGCCTCATGTTCCGACAGTGCCAACTGACGATTCTGCGTCAGCAGTTACCGCTGAGCCTCCCGCACTCGACAGTGATCTCGCCCCCGCAATTGAGAAAGCTGGACCTGCCCGCGGTATGCCCGCAGCTCCCTTCGAGCCAGCTGCGCCCGCTGAAGAAGTTCCCGCAGAAGAATTCGAGTCTGAGCCCGCTCCACTCGAAGACCGGGCGGCGAACTCTCAACCGGTCCCGACAGATTTCAACATCAGCCGGACGGCAGCTGCTGACAATCAAACTTACAACGATCCTGGCGTCTCCGGGTTCGGTCCCAAGGACACAGTGCATATCGTTTGCAAGGGCGAGTCGTTCTGGACGATTGCCAAGAAGCACTACCGCATGGGCCGTTACAGTACGGCGTTGTCCGAGTACAACAAGAGCCGCATTCCCAAGCCTGACAAGATCGCGCCAGGGATGAAGGTCATTGTGCCACCAGTGGAGACGCTGGAGCAAAAGTTCGGCCACCTGATCTCCGGATACGTCAGCCCCGAATCAGCAGCTGCCGCTGTAGCTGCGAAGCCCGGCTTCTACGTCGATGGCCAGGGCCAGCCGTTCTACCGCGTTGGGGAGGGTGATACTCTGAGCGACATCGCTCGCAATCATCTGGGCCGCTCGTCCCGCTGGATTCAGATTGTCGGCCTCAACAAAGATCGTCTCCCCAATCCCGATTCGATGAAACCGGGGATGGTGTTGCGATTGCCTGATGATGCCAGCGAGATGATCAAGGCGGAGTGATTAGAAGCAGATGGCCGATGACGAATCGCTGATGGCCAGCTGGTCATGAGATCCAATGAGGCTGTCGATATGATGTCGGCGGCCTCTTTTTCATTTGTAATACACACCAGCAATCGGCAGACGTGAATGTGCGTTCTGTCGCAATTGGGCTCCCTCACATTTAACAAGTGATCCCATTCGTTGGGCGAGTTCTCCGGACACCCAGCGGTTCAATTCGCCCGTCATCACTTTCTCCTCCGGCCTGAGTCCCGGTATACTTTGGATACGCAGTCGCCAGGTGTTCGCTTGCGATTTGCCACAAAGGATGTTGAGCCATGAGTGATGCATTGCCCGTTGGTCGAATTCTGGTTGCTGACGATAATCAGCAGAACCGTGAGCTGCTCGAAGCCTATCTCCTTGATGATGGGCACGAGATACTTATGGCTGCCGATGGCCGCGAAGCGATCGATATGGCCCGCGCCAAGCATCCCGATCTGATTCTGCTGGACATCATGATGCCCAAGCTGAGCGGATACGAAGTCTGCTCACAGTTGAAGGGTGACGCCGCGACCAAGCAGATCCCGATCCTGATGATCACCGCGCTCAAAGAAATGGGCGACATCGAGAAGGCGCTCGCCGCTGGGGCGGATGATTTCCTGACCAAGCCAGTCCACCGGTTGGAACTGCGAACCCGGGTGCGTTCACAATTGCGAGTCCGTCACCTGACCAGTGAGCGTGACCGGCTTCTCGCTTACCTGCAGGAAGTCGACTCTCCGACCACCCCGTGAGTCACGCTGGTACTGACCGACAGTCGCCCGAAGCCTCAGCGAGGCTGAGTGAAGCCGATCTTCGAAGATTTCCTCGCTCAAGGTTCGGGCTATTCAGAGAGTGTGAGCGGCTTTCCGTTCGCCGCAGGTTCTAGTCCTGTGACATCCTGGCGGACCTGCCCCACTCGTCCGGGCAACACACCCCGACTCCCGTTCGCGATTTGATTGAGACTCAGCTGTGGCCGTACCGACTGTCTGGCTCCGGCCACATAAAGCACTCCCCTCGATCAATCGACACCCGTGGGTCTTTGCGGGATCGATCGGCCGCATCGAGGGTATGCCCGGCCCCGGCGATATGGTGCGTCTCCTCACCGCTGATGACGAATTCATTGCCTGGGGGCTCTTTAACCCAAACAGCGCGATTCGTGTCCGACTTTACTCCTGGCACGAAGACTGCTCCCTCACTGATCAGTTCTGGGCCGACAGCGTGACTCGCGCGGTTACGTCCCGACAGAGGATCTTCGGTGACGGGCCCGAACTGCGAGTCTGCCGTCTGATTTTCAGTGAGGGAGACGGCCTGAGCGGTCTGACTGTTGATCGGTATGGCGATTACCTGCTCGTGCAATGGACGAGCCTCGCGCTGTCGCAGAAAGAAGCGGTCATCGTCTCGACGCTGCGTGAACTGCTCCAACCGCTCGGTATCTGGCGGCGGACCGATACCGCTGTGAACAACAAGGAAGGTTTCCCCCCGAGCGAGGGGCTGGTCATTGGCAGCGAGCCGCCGAGTGACCTGACCGTGGTGGAGCACGGCCTGAACTATCGAGTCGATATCCGCAATGGCCAGAAGACTGGCTTCTACTTCGACCAGCGTGACAATCGCATGGCGGTTGCGAAACTCTGTGCCGGACGCCGAGTGCTTGATGTTTGTACCTACAGCGGTGGGTTCGCTCTGACCGCTCTGGCACGCGGCGGGGCAGGGCATGTGACTGCGGTCGATGGCTCGGCCAGTGCGATTGAACTCGCGACCGGGAACGCGACCCGCAACGGTCTCGCCGACCGCACAACGTTCATCAAATCCGATGCGTGGACCTATCTGGAGCAGGCTCGCGAGCGGGGCGAACGATACGATGTCATCGTTCTCGACCCGCCCAAACTGGCGAAGGCCCGCAATCAGATCGACGGGGCACTCCGCGGTTACCACGGACTGAACACGCTGGCGCTCGGCCTGCTTGAACCCGGTGGTCTGCTCGCCACCTGCAGCTGTTCCGGGCTGGTGACTCGCGATGAGTTTGAAGGAGTGTTGGCGGACGCCGCTCTTTCAGCAGATCGCCCACTGCAGATCATCGAGTCGCGCGGTGCTGCTCCCGACCACCCGGTCTCGGTGCATTGTCCAGAGTCAGCGTATCTGAAGTGTGTGATGTGCCTGACACCGTAGACATTGCGGTCGGTGCTTACTGAGAAACTCTCCCGGCGAGCGTCGGACGTGAGTCCGACGGTGCTTCGGAGCGTGTAGTCGCCGATGAGGAAACACAAAGAGCCGGACCACAGGGGCCGGCTCTTTTGAGTGACGAAAAGTCAGTAATCGAATCGCCGAAACGTTTAGTTCGCACCCGACAGCGAGGCGATACGGTCGAGGAAGCCCTTCAGCTGTTTGCTGCGGGCGGGGTGCTGCAGCTTGCGGACGGCTTTGGCTTCGATCTGGCGGACGCGTTCGCGGGTCACCTTGAAGATCCGGCCGACTTCTTCGAGGGTATAGGTATACCCGTCGCCGAGTCCGTAACGCAGCTTGATGATTTCGCGTTCGCGATAGGTCAGCGTCTTGAGAACGCAGTCGATCTTCCCCTTGAGCATCTCTGTCGCAGCAGCACTGACAGGGCTGTCGGTGCGGGTGTCCTGCACAAAGTCACCGAAGAAGCTGTCATCGCCCTCACCGACAGGACGGTCAAGGCTGACCGGCTGGCGAGAGATCTTGAGGACCCGCTTGGTTTCATCGAGCGAGATTCCCGAAGCTTCGGAAAGCTCTTCCACCGTCGGCTCGCGACCCAGTTCCTGAACCAGCACCTTGCTGATACGGCGCAGCTGGGACATCGTCTCGATCATGTGGACGGGGATGCGGATGGTGCGTGCCTGATCCGCGATCGCCCGGGTGATCGCCTGGCGAATCCACCATGTCGCATAAGTCGAGAACTTGTAACCCCGGCGGTATTCGTACTTGTCGACCGCCCGCATCAGACCAGTGTTTCCTTCCTGGATCAGGTCAAGGAAGCTCAGGCCACGGTTGCGGTACTTCTTGGCGATCGACACGACCAGACGCAGGTTTCCTCCCGACAGATCACGCGTCGCCCGCTCATAGGAGGCGAATCGCAGCTGGATTTCTTCCGACCGCTTCTGAGCGGAGTCGGGCGTTTCCAGCGTCATCTGGGCCAGTTCGCTGAGTTCCTTCTGGGCAGCTTCGCGAGCGTCCGCTCCACCCTTATGAATCTTGAGCTGATCACGCAGCTGGACCATCCGCTGGGCGATCTGGTTGTATCGCTCCATCAGTGGATGAATGCGAGCGGTCCGCACACCCATCTCTTCAATCAGCTTGGCAATCTTGCGGCGGTTCTTGGACAGGCGTTCTTCGGCCTGTTTGCGAACAGCTGCCTTGGTTTCCGTGCTGTTGACCACTGCGAAGTCTTCGGCGTTTCGCTTCTGCAGATGGCGAATCGTTGCCAGATTGACCGGCATGCGTCCCATGATCTGGGTCTTTTCCAGACCTTCGGTGAGCGAGACCTTAATCGTGCGGTCAAAGGGCAGATCGCCGTTGTGGACGCGTTCCAGAACTTCCACGGTCTGCATCGCGACGTAATCGTTCTCGAGCAGATGCTGGCGATAACGACGACGAGTCACTTCGATTGTCTTGGCGAGAGAGATCTCCTCTTCCCGGCTCAGCAGAGGCAGCTCACCCATCTGGGTCAGATACATCCGGACGGGATCTTCGATCTGCTTGGCTTCCTGGAGTTCAATCGCCTCGCGCTTGACCTTGGCCTTCGATTTCGAGGTGACCTTGGTCGGCTTGGCTTTATTCGCGTGCTGGCTGATCCGACGGAGCTTGAGGTCGTCCCGCACGGTCAGGCCCAGCTCCTCCAGCAGCATCAACACCTCTTCCAGCTTCTCAGGGCTGACCGCCTCGTTCGGCAGGTACGAGTTGATTTGAGTGAACGTCAGGAACCGCTGCTTGCGAGCGAGTTCGATCAGTTCGCACAGGGCGTCGTCATGTTGATACATGGGGGCTTCCTCCGGGGTTGAACGAGTTGCGTGACAGCCGATGAACGGCTGACTTATGCAGTCGTTCTCTTGGTGGCACGTCTCAGATGAAACTGACTCGCCTGACGCAGAAGTTCTGTGTCATCAGGCGGAGGCGATCCCTCGCCGGACACGGAGGACGTAGATGCCCTCCGCTGAAGCTGAGACTGCTCTTCCTGGCGCCATTTGAGGTTCTCGATGGTCGTCCGAAGGAAAAGAGACGGAGTCTCGGTGGAATCGGCTCCGGTCTCCCGGAGTTTCTTGGCCAGGTCTTTCGCCCGGGCCTGTTCGTCCAGCCAGACGGCCAGACGCTTCAACTCGGAGTCTTCGAGTGCCCCGAGCAGGCGTTCGAAGGTCCAGGGTTGGTTCTCACCAAGATAGAACATCTCGGCAAGCAATTCTTTCAACTGCGGATGTCGAATGGTGAAACCGTCCAGCTCGGTTTCCACGGTTTTCAGCCATTCGGGGGCAGTCACCAACACTTCAAGCAAGTCGCATTCCATCCGGTCGCTGATTGTCAGACGACCGGCATACAAACGTGCTGTTTCGAGGGGACGGCTCGGTTCATCCATCCGGATGATGGCGGAGCTGGGGGGCTTTCGTCCCGGTTGATTTCTCAGTTCCAGGTAACGTTCCCGAACCTTCTCTTCCGACAGGCCCAGCCGCTGACCAAGTGTGGCGAGCAGCAGATTCTCACGAACCGTCTGTGACATCCGCGGGGCGGAGGCGAGAAGCTGCAGCATCTCTTCCAGGATCCGCTGACGTCCGTCGAGTGATTTCACCGGAAATTTGGACTGCAGGCAACGAAGTTTGAAGTCGAGGGCCTCGGGGGCGTTCGCGACCAGTTCCCGCAAGGCATCGGCACCTTGAGCTGCCAGGAACTCATCCGGGTCCAGTCCCTCGGGGAGGGTCAGAATCCGCAGGTCGACATCCTGGACGATGAAGCGTTCCAGCACACGTTCCGCAGCAGCCAGTCCCGCCGCATCACCGTCATACACGAGTACGACCTTGCGGGCGAACCGCTTCAGAATGGTGACGTGTTGATCGGTCAGGGCAGTCCCCAGAGTGGCGACCGCGTTCTTTACGCCATACTGATGGCAGGCGATGACATCGGTGTAGCCCTCGCAGATGAGAGCCGTCTCGGTCTTGCGGATCTCGTCGCGAGCCGCGTCGAGGGCAAAGACGAGCTTACTCTTCTGGAAGAGAACACTTTCCGGGCTGTTCCAGTACTTTGCCGGGTGATTGGAGCCGGGCAGGATGCGACCGCCAAAGCCGACTGGTTGGCTACGCTCATTGCGAATCGGAAACAGCACTCGATCCACGAAGAAGTCGTGATAGCCAGACCGACCATCACGTTCGCCAATCAGACGGGCTGCGGCCAGTTGTTCGAGTTTGAATTTGCCACGGGCCTGACTCTGTAGCCAGTCCCAGTTGTTCGGGTGGTAGCCAACGCGGAATTGGGTGACCATTTCCCGGGTCATGCCCCGGCTGCGAATGTATTCGCGAGCGGGTTCAGCCGAGGGATCGGTCATGAATGTCTTGTGGAACAGTTCTTGAGCCCAGAGGAGGACTTCGAACATGGCTGTGCGGCCATCATCGTCACTGCGTTTGCCCGCGAATTCCGGCAGCTTGATATTCGCCCGCTTGGCCAGGATCTCCAATGCCTCACGGAAACCGACCTTCTCGCGTTCCTGAACGAAGGTGAAGCAGTCGCCACCCGCGTTACAGACCCAGCAACGATACGTCTGTCGGTCGGCGTAGACCCTCATCGAGGGATTGTGGTCATCGTGGAAGGGGCACAGGCAGACATGCTCGCGGCCACCACGTTGCGGAGTCAGAGCCACCGCCTCACCAATGAGAGCGACAATGTCCGTTTGTGAACGGACCTGTTCCTTGATGTCGCTCGACTGATCCACAGGCACCCACCCACGTCACATGCTGGGAAAACCCCCAGCTGCGACTGCCTTCGTAGAGTGTATTTTCCGCAGGAGCGAAAGAGGCCACTCGATCCGAAGATCAATCACAACTGTGCAACATGGGCCGGACAAGTGTACAAGCGTCCGTCGCTCATCCTCAGTTCCGACCGTCCCGTTGCGATTAGAGTCTACACTCGCCCCGGAGCATGGTCAAATTGCGACTGGCGAGTATGGCAAACTACCGGATGCCGTAACTGCATGTTCGACAGGACGTTGAATCCAGGATCGATCGGAGTACTTCCCCTGTGACACAGACCCTTCGCAATCCACAAACTCTGACACTTGAGTAGTATTTTGAGCTGTATCTGAAATTGCTGCAGAATGATCCGACAGTTGGGATTTGAGAGTTTTGGGGAGTCATGATGATGACGCCATCGGTTCGGTCTTCGCCATGCTGGCCAGCGACCGTTGATGC
This sequence comes from Planctomycetaceae bacterium, assembly GCA_947479075.1. Classification (GTDB taxonomy): domain Bacteria; phylum Planctomycetota; class Planctomycetia; order Planctomycetales; family Planctomycetaceae; genus TH-plancto1. Next base: position 6,317 of record CANJZR010000017.1, on the reverse strand, counting down.
TGCCAGGCGAGGAACGCGCTCATCGGCAGCTGCCACCCGCCGGTGATCGCACAATAGGCCGCAGCCACACCGATCGTCCCCCACCGCTGGCAGCTGTACCACGACAGCGTCGCGATCAGAAATGACGTGATCGTGTTGGGGAACAGGAACGGGTCCTTCTTGTAGATCCGCACCGAGATCTGCAACACGTTTGAAATCAGGATGAACGCCAGTCCGGCGATCAACAGTCCGGTCTGTTTCAGATCCAGGAATCGTTTCACCTGACGAATCTCTGCTTGCTGCAGTCCCCACAACACGAAGCAGAACACAGCCGCTCCCGACAGAAACACGCCAAGTGAAATCAGGCCCGTCTTCACCATGCGGCGACGCAATTGGGGATGCTCTCCCCGTGCGGCCATCGCACCGAACTCCGGCATCCGCGTGTTGATCCAAGAGAGAGCTGCAGATTGCATCGTGGGCAGGATTTGCCAGGTCATCCCGAATCGTCCCCCCTCGATCTTTCCCTGAAAGTGATCGACAACAGGCACGAAGTAGAACGAACTGAAGTAGGACCCCATCGTTTGAATCGCGGTACGCCACGACAATGGCCACATCTCCTGGAACCAGGAAATTGGCTGGGTGACAGGATGTACCTCCAGTGATCGAAAGGCTTCACGATATCGAACGTGAACGAGTTGGTATTCCCAGGCCCAGCGGACAAAGGTCGACGCCACCAGGGTCCACAAGCCGCAGTCCATCAGCAGGCAGTACCAGACGACAATTGTTCCGGTGATTGACTGGGGTAATCGGATCGCGTTGATGGTTCCGGCCTGATTGCAGCCCTCCAGTATGGAGACCTTCGGCATCAAAAGAATTGCCGCGGAATTCACGATGATCAGTGCCTGCCAGGGAGCCAGCAGATCGAGTCTCTGGCCTCGCTCGCTGATGATGAAATAGCCGTAGATCGACATCCCGATCAGAAATACAGCTGCGCAGCCCCAGAACCATCTCGTGATAAAACGATTCAGCCCGGCCAGCCGGTCAAGAGCCTCCGGGTCACCTTCGATTCGCCCCTGTTCATCGAATCGCAGCTGTGACCACTCATGGCTGGTCACCAGCATCACGATGACGGGGACTCCCAGTTCCACAAACAACTGCATGCCGAGCAGGTTATTGAACAGCTGGTAGTTACCGTTCGTCGTCTCGCTGAGACAGGACGTGATCAACACAGCTGTGAAGATTCCCGACACAAACTGCCAGCCGCGTGACAGCAGCAGATACCCGACAGCCCGGTTCACCTCCAGCCGCTGGAGCAGAGAGCGCAGAGGCGATGGGAGGAATCTGTCCAAAAGATAAATACTCGGGAGTGACGGTCGGGCAGAGCGACTGTATCTCAGGCCCGCGACGAGGGTCAACGTGAGGCAGCGTCGCCGGACGCTCGGAGTCGGTGACGTTACAAAACAACACAGCCCCTCGGGATGAACCGAGAGGCTGTGAAGTTATTCAAGTTGGATACGACAGGTGAACCCGTCGTCCCGCGACAGCATACGGAGTTAGTAAGCTCCGACGGCTTCGATGTCTTCTTCGGGAATGTCAGCTGCGACATCGGGCAGGATTGCTTCCTGGCCTGGGAAGATCGACTCGACGAAGCCCTTCAGGTGCTCGGCACGCGTCTGGTGCTGGAGCTTGCGGAGAGCCTTCGACTCGATCTGACGGATACGTTCGCGAGTCACCTTGAAGATGCGTCCGGTCTCTTCGAGGGTGTAGCTGTAGCCGTCACCCAGTCCATAACGCAGCTTGATGATTTCGCGTTCGCGATAGGTCAGGCTCTTGAGGACGTGGTTGATCTTGTCGCGGAGCATCTGGTGCATGGCCGAGTCGGCGGGCGTGCTCTCGCTGTCGTCCTGCAGGAAGTCCCCGTAGCTGGAGTCTTCGCTTTCGCCGACGGGTGTGTCGAGCGAAATCGGGTGCTTCCAGGTCTTCATGATACGTTCGGTTTCCTCGACCGACAGATTGACCGCTTCGGCCAATTCTTCGATCGTGGGCTCCCGTCCGGTTTCCTGGCGGATCTGCTCGCTCTTCGCCTTCAGCGTCGAGATGCTCTGGAACATGTGGACTGGGATGCGGATCGTCCGAGCGTGGTCAGCCACAGCCCGGGTGATCGCCTGGCGAATCCACCATGTCGCATAGGTCGAGAACTTGTAACCGCGGCGGTATTCGTACTTCTCGACACCGCGCATCAGACCGGCGTTGCCTTCCTGAATCAGATCCAGGAACGACAGTCCGCGGTTGCGGTACTTCTTGGCGATCGACACCACCAGACGGAGGTTACCGCCCGACAGCTGTTGCTTGGCGTCGGTCCACGCGTCGAAGCGGGCGCGGGTTTCGTCGAGACGAGTCTTGAACTCACGCGGCGTTTCCTGAACCTGATCGACATATTCCTCAAGTTCTCGGATCATCGAAGCGACTTCGCGAGCCGCTGCGGGCCGATTCTTCAGAGCGTTGATATCCCGCTCCAACTGGACCATGCGCGTGGCCATCAGTTCCATCTTCTTGAAGATGGGCTGCAGACGATGCGTACGAACGCTCAGCTCTTCGCACAGCGAGCACAGCTTGCGGCGGCGAATGACCATGCGATCGCGGGCCAGCTGCTTGTCTTTCTTGGCAGCTTCTTCCGACTTGATGAGCTGCCAGTCTTCCCGGTTCTTCTGAACCAGATGACGCAGAGTCGGCAGATTGATCGGCATGCGGCCGAGGATCTGGTCCTTCTGGGTGTTTTCGGTATCCGAGGTCCGGAGGGTGCGCTCGAAGGGCAGTTCGCCGGTATGCACCTTCTCCAGGATGTCGAGGGCGATGTTGATCGCGTAGTCCGACTCCATCATCTTGCGGCGGAATCGCTTGCGGGTGATTTCAATCTGCTTGGCGAGGAAAATCTCGTCTTCGCGGGAGAGCAGGGGGATGTTGCCCATCTGGCTCAGGTACATCCGGATCGGATCGCGCGAGGACATCGGGCTTTCCGGCTCGATCAGCACGCGGGCCAGTTCGTGAGTCGGAACGACCGGGCGGTCTTCCTTCTCCTTGGCCTGCTGCTCCATCTTCGTCTTTTCGGCGACGGAACGGGGTGCATTGGGATCGTTCACCAAAGGCAGGCCGGTCTCTTCCAGTGCCATGATGATCTGTTCGACCATCGTGGATTCCCCGCCTTCGTCAGGCAGGTACTTGTCGACCATCTGGTATGTCAAGAACGTCCGCTCGGCGGCCGCTTCCATCAATGCCTTTAGTCCTGAATCGTATCGATGCACCTTGCAGACTCCTCATGTCTTCTGTGAGAACCTTCTCTCTCTGGTGTGACTCCGTTTCACCTGAGAAGAAGTCCGGTTGGCAGCGTGTCACGCCGCCGGTGTGTAACGCCTAGGCAGACCAGTCCACCTTGTTGCTTGTCTTCGTTGTTTGATCTCGAGTCAGACGGGTTGCCAGGAACCACCGGCAAGCACCGTATCTTCGAGTGATCGAGTCCATCCCTTGACATGTTCTCCGTGATTCTCCGAATCAGCATACGTCTGGATTGACCGACGAACGCCAAGTTCGCATGAGAAAGAAAGAACGCTCAAGCAGTTCATCCGTGCAAGACGGTGATTCCCCCCGGAACTGATCCTTGTCCGTGAAATGAACTCGAAAGCCGACCTGGACACGCGAAAAGGGTGGACGAACTGGAAATCTGAGTAAGGTGAACTCTGGTCAATTGACCAGTCTTTCCAGCCCCCCGGAATTTCGTTCTTCACTGCCTTCCGCGTCTCGAAGAATCCCACCCATCCAACTCAGAAAACTGCGCTTGACGACGATTTCTGGCTTGGTTGTAAGTCACCGTGAATCCACAAGATGCGTCACACGGAGACTGCTGGATCGCTCCCTCGATTCTTGCGAATCGGGCGGCCATCCTATCATAGCCCCATCACTCGTCCACGCAATATTTTCACAGACGTTGAAAAACGTTGGAAAATCCTCAAGTTCCTCTTTCCTCAGTAATTCCTACTCGCGCCAAGTCACAGAGTCAATTTGTGATACGCGTGTTTGCAGACCATTCAGGCAACCTTCGGCGGACGCGACTGATTCATGAGTCGTGACGCAATGTGGTGTTTTCGAGACGCCGCACCGCGGACGTTTGACAGAGAGATACACATGGCACTCAACCACGCAATTCGGGCCGTACCCGTGACCGTAACACAATGACACGCAGAACGAATACCACGTTCGCTTATCGAGGCTTGCTGCGCATGGCAATGAAACCGACCAGTGCCACAAATATCAGAATAGACGCATACTGTTGCGGCGTCATGTTGTGCCAGAAGTTGACCAGCGTCGTCTTGTAGACCGTCAGGTAAGAGCTCACGGTACTTGTGATTCGGGACATGTTGACGCCTCTCCGGGGCCCCCATCGTTCTCAGTTTTCTCACGATATGCCACCCAAGCCTAGGCCAGGACCAGCTCCCGAGAGTCGACTTTCACCGGGAAGTCCTGAATTGTGGACCGGTCATAACGGTGATATGGAGATCAACATTTGTCGGATTGACGTTCGGGGATTTTTACGGATTTGAGTGACATTCCCCGAGACTGGTCCCGGCGAGTGGTCGTTTCAGGACGGATTCTGGCCGGACGATCAGGACAACCGTCATAAACTGAACCGAATCCACTCCGCATTCGTCAAGGTCTGCATCATCCCTGTGGAGTCAAAGCTAGCTTTGAGGTGGCACTCGCCGCTCAGCCTGGCCCTTGTTTCACTGTTTGACCAACTCCAGGGATGCTCTCATGATCAACACGGTTCCCAGCTTTCATTTCTCTGAAACTCAAGTGACCCCGCGGTTAAACGGCCAAACGACCGAGAACAAACAATCCTGTCTCGTTCGTATCTATCCGGCCGGGGTCAGCGGCAGCCTGATCCCGTTAACCAGCCGGCGATTGACAATTGGTCGCGACCAGACGTGCGACCTGGAAATCAACGACGACTTCATGTCTCGCATGCACGCTGTACTTGAGTTGACCGAAGGCGGCTATCTGCTCTCCGACTGCAACAGTCGCAACGGCACCATTGTGAATGACAAGCAAATTACCTCGCTCATTCTGCGCCCGGGGGATCAGATCCGGCTCGGAAACCACATCTTCAAATTCCTGTCGTCGGATCATGTCGAAGCGCACTATCACGAAGCTGTGTACGAGATGATGACGCTTGACGCGATGACCAACGTCTACAACCGTCGGTACTTTGAGGATGCGTTCCGTCGAGAAGTTCTGCGTTCACAGCGTCACAGTCGTCAGCTCTCATTGCTGATCTTCGACATCGATCGGTTTAAGCAGATTAACGACAACTACGGCCATCTGGTCGGTGATGAGGTTTTGAAGGCGCTGAGTGCCCGCGTGCGGGGACGGGTCCGTGGTGACGAAATCGTCGCACGCATTGGAGGCGAGGAGTTTGCCGTCGTACTCGTCGAGACTTCCAAGATGAACGCCCGACTGGTCGCGGAATCTCTTTGCGAACTGGTGCGCTCCAGTCCTCTGCTGCCCGATCGTCCTGACCTGATCACAACGATCAGTGTGGGCGGCGTTCACACCAATGGGCTGGAGCTGCTGTCCGAGCAGGATCTGATTTCTCAAGCGGATCAGCAGCTGTACTTGGCGAAAACATCGGGCCGCGATTGCGTCAGATTTGACTGAGACCCAGGCGGGGGCGAGAGAGTGGCCGTCCCTGATTCTATCGCCTGCTAACAACTCATCCCTATGCAATAAGCCCGGCGACTGATATCGCCGGGCTTTGTTTGTTGTCGCTCAGATTCAATTCCGCATTATCGAGCCGCCACTAGGGCTTCGGTGAGTAATCGAGCGTCTTGAAATACACAGCCTCCGGCGGAACAGCCAGCAATTTGCCGTTGGCTTCGGTCTTCTGAGCCACTGCCTTCCACTCGGGATCACTCACGAATGCCTTCCAGGATGCCGTCGCAGCCTCGCGATTCGCATGCTCCAGCACATACCACAACTGGTTTTTCGACTTCGGCTCATCGGTCGGTGACCAATACCCGATCGACCGCATCCCGTGCTTGTTGAACAGCTTTTCGGTGTGATTGCGGAACCGTGAGTGGAGGTCCTCCAGCTTACCGTCCGCAGCTGTGTAGATGCGGAGTTCGTAGACCTTGTCCTGGCGGGCCTTTTCTGTCGGCGGCGAATAGTCGGTTTCGGTCATGAAGATCGACTCGGGAGCCTTCGCCAGGATCTTACCGTGCTTATCTTCGCTGGCCTTGCGAACGGCCTGCCACTCCGGATCAGCGCGGAAGGCTTCCCACGACTTT
>CANJZR010000016.1 GCA_947479075.1 Planctomycetaceae bacterium | reverse complement strand
GAGCCGTTTGCGTATGAGGGAAAGAACCCGTTGAGCGACCTCTTTGCCGAGCAGGCGATCCGGCTGGTCCATCGATCACTGATCAAAGCCGTCGAGTCACCGACCGATCGCCAGGCCCGCGAGGACATGGCCCTCGCAGCCACGCTCGGCGGTTTGGCCTTCTCGAACAGCGGGGTCGCGCTGGTGCATGCGATGGAGTACCCGATTGGGGGAGCTGTGCATTGCACCCACGGCGAGGGGAACGGGCTTTTGCTGCCGCATGTGATGCGATTTCTGCGTGACGTACGCACCCGCGAGTTCGGCCAGATCGCGGAGTTCATGGGCGTCGACACCCAGGGCATGACCCCGACCGAAGCGGCCGATGCGGCGATCCTGGCCGTCGATTCCCTCCGCGAACGCATCGGCGTACCGGGGCGCTTGTCCGAACTGCACGTCACTCCGCAGCACCTCCCCGTGCTGGCTCAGAAAGCACACGGGATCACGCGTCTGATGCTGCTGACGGCCAAGCGACCGACGGAAGCCGATGTGCTGGGGATCTACGAGGGAGCGTTGTGACTGAATAAATGCGTCTATCCCCCGAGAGCGGCAGGCGTGAGCCTGCCGAGGTACGGAGCTTCACTGCCGCGTCGATGGCAGAACTCGCTCTATTGGAGAATGACTTATCGAGTACTCAGTGATCAGAGACCGTTGAACCCCTCGGCAGGCTCACGCCTGCCGCTCTCGGTTTGGAGGAGCCTCACCCCAGCGGCTTGGTTCTCACCACTCGATGGAAGTGTAACTCCACCTCGCGGTCGACCACCCGCTTGAGCCCCTCCGACAAGCACGTCGGTTCGTGGTCGCTTTCCCCGATGCGGATGATCTCGCTCAGCGGCGTTCCGGGGGGCACGCTGAACGTACTCTGGTTGATGATCTGGTTCCCGGCATCGAGGTCGGGCACGATGAAGTGGATCGTCGCCCCGTAGGTCAGCATGTTGCACTTGAAGGCGTCGTTGTACGGTTTGAACCCCGGGAACGGCGGCAACAGCCCGTGGTGCAGATTGATGATCCGTCCGCCCGCGAACTCCCAGCAGATCCGCGCGGGCAGCACCCGCATGTACCGGGCCAGCACCACATAGTCGACATCATACTGGTCGATCAGCTGGGCCATCTGGTCGTAATCGGGTTCGCCCGACTCGTCGGCGATGTTGTGGAACGGCACGTCAAACTGCTCAGCCAGACCGCGACAGGCATTGCGGTTACCGATCATGACGGGGACGGTCGCCTTCAACCGACCATCGCGGATATCGCGTAATACAGCATGTGGCGGTTCGCGTCGGTAGGTCGTGCAGAGGGCGATTCGCGGTGGCCGCTGATGCTCATCACGCGACCATGTCCGCACCGAGAGCCCCTTCTCCGTGCCGATCTCCAGCATCCGCTTTCTCAGATTCGCTATCGACCCCGCCTCAGCTGGCCAGTCGATTCGCAGCAGCATCGCGAACAGCTTCTCCGAGTCGTGGTCGTACATCTGGATTTCATAGATGTTCGCCCCCGCTGTCGTGACATGATGCACGATCGGGTCGGCCAAGCCGCTGTTATCAGGGCCAACGGCAGTGATGATGACTTGCATGGATGCAGGCTCAGGAGGTGAATTCGCCAAGGGCGGTTAGCAAGACGGAGTATAGGGTGACGGACGATTTCAGCCTATGGGGCTGAACGGGGCAGGAGCACGTGCAGGAGACTGATTTTCACACTCCCGGCAGCTCGTCGACGAACAGGCGAGACTTCGATCAGAGAGGGCTCTCAAATCGAAAAAGAATGTTCTTGACATGTCGCCTTAACCGATTACTGTACTGGTGTGGTAGTACAGTGATGTGTGGGCTCCTTGAGCCACATTCACTCAAACACTCGCTCAGCTGCGGGGGCCGTCATGTTACGACACATTGACGCTCAGAATGGAATCCCCATTTATGAGCAGATTATCCGGCAGGTCACCATCGCGGTGGCCGACGGCTCAATCACACCGGGGGAGCATGTTCCCTCGGTGCGTGAACTGGCCAACCGACTGGCGGTGAATCCCAATACCGTCGTGCGGGCCTATCGCGATCTTCAGGCTCAGGGAGTGCTGGTCCCGGTCCGCGGCACCGGTCTGGCGATTGCAGCTGACTCCGTGAGCAAATGCCTGGAACAGCGGCTGTCGCTCATTCGCCAGAGTTTGCGCTCCGTTCTGGAGGAGGCCTGGCGTAACCGAATTTCAAAGGCTGAGCTGCGGACGCTCTGCGATTCCGAACTGAACCGTCTCACTGAGGAGGCCCTCTAACATGGTACCAGCGATCTCGCTTCAAGGTGTCTCCAAGCGGTACGGCTCGCTTGTCGCTCTCGATAACGTCTCGTTCGATGTTCCACCCGGCAGTGTCTGTGCCCTGCTGGGAGCCAACGGTGCGGGTAAGTCGACGACGCTCAAAATTCTGCTCGGCCTCATCAATCCCGACTCGGGAATCGCCCGCGTGGGTGGCCTCGACAGCCGCGAGGACGCTCTCGATATCCGTCGCACCGTCGGTTACGTTCCCGAGCGACCGGCTCTCTATGACTGGATGACGGTCGAGGAAATCGGCTGGTTTGCGGCCGGGCTCTACCCGACGGGCTACCAGGCTCAGTACCAGCGTCTGGCCGATCGTTATGGGTTGTCGGGGCGGCAAAAGATCAAGGATCTGTCCAAGGGGAACCGGTCCAAGGTCGCCCTGGCGCTGGCCCTCGCCCACCAGCCGAGCGTGCTGATCCTGGATGAGCCGACATCGGGACTTGACCCGCTGGTACGGCGCGAGTTCCTCGAAAGCATGGTCGATGTGGCTGCGGAGGGCCGGACGGTGATCATCTCCAGCCATCAGGTGCAGGAGGTCGAACGTGTGGCAGACCGCGTCGCAATACTGCTGCATGGGAAGTTGATCTGTCATGAGCGGCTCGACGAGCTGAAGCAGGAATGCCGCGAGGTCAGTGCCCTGCTCGGCCCCGGTCAATCGGTGCCGCCCGAGCTACCCGCCGAGGTACTCGCCCACTTGCCGATGGGGCACGAGCACCTCTGGCTGGCTCGCGGCCTGGACGAAGCGGAATGGCTCGCCCGGTGCCAGGCGACCAACACCATCAGCGACATTCGGCAACCCGGGCTGGAAGACCTGCTGCTCCTGCTACTGCGGGAATACCGCAAACGAGAGAACAATGCTGAGGCTCGAACAGCACGAGCTTCTGCCGGTACGTCGCTCTGATCTCCTGTCCCGCACCGATCACGGATCATTCCCCCAAGGGGCATCCTCATGTTTACTCCCGCCGTTCAACGTATCATGTGGAAAGAGTTCCGAGCCCAGCGCGCGATCTGGTTCGGGATCGCTTTCGAGTTGGTAATTCTGCAGCTCGTGAGAGCGTTCTCTCCTGACAAGTTCCCGATCAATCTCGTGTCGCTCGCCTGTGTGCTGACGGGCATCTTCGCGATGACATCGAGTGCCCTGCTCTTTGCGGGCGAATCAGAAGCCCAGACCGATGGCTTTCTGCGCCAGCTCCCCTTCCGGTCGCGAGATCTGATCCTGGGGAAGCTGGGGTTCAATATCGCAGCTGTGGTATCGTTCCTGGCGTTCTCACTGCTGGCTGCAAAGTTGATCAGCGGGATTGGCACTGCCGGTCGCACGCAGGTCGGTGACTATGAGGAAGCGGTCGCCTATGCCAACTGCGTACTAGGGCTCTGGGCGTGGGGGATCTTCTATTCGTTGTTGACACGAAAGGTGATGTGGACGCTCTTGGGAGCTGCGCTCACCGAGATTGTCATCAACGCGGTGCTGCATGGGGTGTTGAAAGGATATTGGTACCAGGAGATCACGATCTATGCGATTTATCGCTGTCTGGTTGTGATGGTGTTGCTGGTTGATGTCTGGTTGTTATCTCGCTGGTACGCTGGTGTCAGAGGAATGCGTGCCATTTCACGATCGATGACCGCTTCAACTGCGGATGAATCTGCCGTGACTCCCGCTCGTCCGCTTCCCTGGTCGACTTCATGGAAGATCACGAGTCGCGTGGGGATTGCGTTTGGGGTGATCTGGTACATCCTCTTGTTGGCATCAGCGGAGGCGAACCGTGGTAGGCATGATCACTATGTTCCACTGTTGCTGTTGTTTGGCATCATCGGGGCAGTCATCGGATCAATCGTCGTGATTGGAATCAGAACCTTTGGTCAGATCTCTTCGGAGCATTCGACCGGTGTGAATGAGCATGACGCAGGATCGCAATCTTTGAGATTCTCGATGGTGCTGAAGGAGGCATCCAGGCTGTTGGGTTTGTTCGGGTTCAGCATTCTCGCACTGGCACTGGGAATCGCCGTGGGCTTCTTTGGCGTTGTATTTCTGATTGTTGTCTTCTTGGAGTGGCGTCCGGGAGTTGAACATTTCCTTGTCGTCAGTGGTGTCGCTGCAGTGACAATTGGGGGAGGTTTTGTGCTCTGGGGAATGGGGCGACTGCTCGACGCACCCGCGACGATCCAAACCACTCGCCTGCCCATCCGCACCCTTCAGTTCGCTCAGTCCGCATGCCAGTCGATCAACCGCACCTGGGGGTCACTGTTCTGGATTGAAGCCCGGCGGGTTCTTCCGTTTCTGATTACAGGTCTGGCTTTGGCCGGTCTGGTCGTACTTCTTTTCAGCCTGTCTCGATCACTTACGTCGGGAATCAATTTCTTTGGCCTATCCTTATTGAGTTATTCGTGCGGCCTCATGGTGATTTTGCCCGATCGGGTGCACGGTACAATGTCATTCTTGATTGAACGCGGTGTTCCGGCCTGGAGGATTCTGGCTGCCAAGTTGATTGTCTGGTGGTTGACTCTAATCCTGATTGCCATCATCCCCTCGTTAGTAAGCTATCACATCACGACATTGATGATCGGCGACCTGGCCTTTGGACGTAATGTTGTAATGGCGGGGACAGTCCCCCGTCTGGAAGGACTTGCCGTTCTGATGTTCACTGGAGTGAACACGGGACTGTTTACGATCGGTTTTCTGAGTTCGTCTTGGATTCGCCGCCCGATTCTGGCAGTGATCGTCGGGCTGGCGGGAGTCATTGTCTGGGTGATTTGGAGTGGCTTTCTGTTTCATAATAATTGCCAGTCTGGAATGGCCTTCTACTGGCCAATCGGGATGTGCATCATCGGCTACTTCGCATTCGGGACTTCGACGCTGCTGGAGCAGGCGAACTGGAAATCGAAAGTTCGGCGCGTGGCGTGGGTGATGCTGATCGTCGGAGGTTCGCTTTTCTGGCTGCGGAATTTTCGAACTCATGAGATCCCCGCGCCGATGTCGTTTGGAGAGGGGCAAGCCCTGCTGAATCGCTATACCGAAAACGTGCGTCTTAATGCGTCTCACGTCCCGGGGAGAATGAATCAACCGGGTTGGCAGGTCTCGTCGGACGCGGAGTCCACGGTCTATCAATTGAACCTGTCCCAACCATCGTGTGATCTCACTGTCGCGCTGAAGTCCCTTGCAACTGGCATGGAGGTCACGTCTGAGAAGGCCAGAATTGCTCAGGGCGAGGGGAGTCTTATTGAGGCGATCAAGATGCGCCGGCTGGTGTTGTCCGCGATCCGGAAGTGGGCCAATCACCCCTCTCAGACGGCCGCTCTCCTGGAGGAGGCTGAGCAGAAGTTTCACTCACTGGGGCGAAGCGATAAGTTCAGTGCGATCGATTTGCTGGCTTTTCAGTATCATGCGGCAGTCTTGGCGAGCGATCCGGCGCAATTGCCATCCAGTTTGTCGGTGGGACAGCCGCCACTCAATAACAACTCCCTGGTCCGTCTGATCCTGAAGCTGGCCGGGGAGCAGAAGCGGGTACGTCGATTGGTGGATTATCAGTTTTCACTCTTGCCCTATTACCTCAGCGCGGATCCCCCACTGGATAGTGGATTTTCTCAGACGCTCGAATCCACTTGTGTGAAATGGATTCGTAATACCTCCCTGAGCTTAAGTGCCTTGGGGGTGAACCTCCCAGACATGGTTTACATGCGAATGTTTCGAGAGGAGATGCGGCAGATTCACATCTCCTCTCAGGCGACCTCGCTCGTCCTGAAGCTGCAGCTGTCGCGCCTTAAGAATGGGCAATTCCCCTCAACTCTGGCTGAGGTGATGCAGCCTGGCCAGATTGATGCGAGTTCGTTCGGTTACGAGCCAAACGGCTTCGCTCGAAATTTGCGGATCAGTCCACTGAAAGCTCTGCCCGCCCATCAACCGGTGGTCTATTACCGCGGAGATGCCCCATTTCAGGGGTTGGAACTGGTGGACCCGGGAGTGGATGGGCAAGCGTTCTATCGTGCCCGCGGGTGGACTATGGGGGATCTCAACTACATGCCACGGAAGGACATCATTGAGAGATCGAGTCAGCTGCAACTCTCTGCACAGACCGAGTACCTCGCCCAGGCTGAGGGTCCCGTGAACCCACATGAGATTCATTATGTGTCTCTGGGCAGCCCGCGAGACGAGGACCGCCTCTGTCTTCCGCCTGACCAGCGGGTCGATGTCAACCCTGAGGTCATCATACAACAAGACGTGTCTGAGAATCGTCCAGTGATCGGAGCAGACGGCACGATGCAGTTGCTCACTCCCTCGGCTGAACCGGTCTCTCCGGAGCTACCTTCTCCGTGGATTCCGCCAGTTCCTCCCCAAGCACAGCCGATGGAAGGCACTGAGGAATGACGGAGGTGCTTCGGATGCCTGTCCCGTGCACGCTGTTTGAATAGGCAGTCAGCGAGATGGCTGACGCTGCGTTACTCGTTTTGGTTGAGTCTTTGCCCGGGCCATGTCATCAAACCGGACCGGGACGATCTGGCTGTTCTCCCGCTTCTCTTGCGGGGTGACCATCTTCGACTGGTCGGGAAGGATCATCTGCAGCTCATCGCGATAGGCGGCGATGACCGTCTGGTTAGTCTCGGGCAGCTCCAGCAGGATATTCAGATATTCCGACAGCGAGACTGCTTCTTCTAAACCTTGCCAGTACGAATCGGCGATTGGCTCGCCTGATTTGTGCATGCGCTGGATGACCATGATGATCGACTGAATCTTGTCGTCGGTGATGACGCGCTGGGCTGCGACCTGGCGTCGACCACCCAGCGCTTCCATTCCCACGGTGCAGCTCATCCGCAGCATCAGACTGGCGAGTGCGGGACCAGAAACTTTGCGTTCGCCGAGGATCTGTCGCGCCTGACTCCTGGGGCTCCAGCCAGTCATGAGAGTTTTGACGGTGAGGGCGTCGCGAACGGCACCGCGCCAGGCTTGCATCGCCTGATCAAGGTGCAAGCCCTGCACTTTCGCGCCGGTGGTTACTGGCGAGAACTCGGGCGGCTTACCACCCGGAAGCGATTTCATCAGGTCCACGAAGCTGGCGACTTCGGCCTCGGTGAGAGGCTCGTTCAAGTCCTTAACCGTGATTTTCAGTGGGGCATACTGCGGAGCTGCCTCCTGCTCAACGCGGTCGGCCTCGCGAGGCGTCGGTGCCTCGCCACAGCCTGCCAGGAGGAGTGTCGCCGTGATCGCCAGTGAAATCCGTTTCATCGAGGCATCCAGTATTCGATCAAGAGGGAGACGATTCGCTCGTGCCGTGACGGCCGCGCCAAGCACCAATAATCACCGGCAGCACGCTGATGATGATGATCATGAGGACCACCTTCTCGAAGTTGGCCTTCACCCATGGCAGCTGGCCCAGGAAATAGCCTGCGACCGTCATGGAGACGACCCAGCCGATACCTCCCACGATGTTGTAGAACACGAACTGCCGGTAGTTCATCTTGGCGACACCGGCCACGAATGGGGTGAACGTGCGGATCAGGGGCACAAACCGGGCCATGATGATCGCCTTGCCACCGTGCTTCTCGTAGAAGGCCTTGGCAGCCATCAGGTGCTTATGCTGCACGAACTTCAATTTGCCCTTTTCGAACACATGCTCGCCCATGCGGTATCCGAGTTGGTAGTTGACGGCATCTCCCAGAATGGCAGCCACGCTCAGGACTGCCATGAGTGGGAAGACGGAAAAGATCTGCTGACTGGCCAGAAATCCAGTCGTAAAGAGCAGTGAATCGCCAGGCAGGAAGAAGCCGATCAGGAGCCCTGTTTCGCTGAAAATGATCGCCGCCAGGACGAGGTAACCGACCCAGGGGGGGCCCCAGAGGTTGACGGCTTTTTGAAGGTTGTCGGGGTTGGCGAGTCCGACCAGCCATTTGATCCAGTCTATCAGTGTCTGCATGACGCAGTGACTTTCGGAGAGAACGAACGAGGGATGGGGGAACCGACCGAAAAACTGTTGCGATCAAGCAACCGGTCCCCCGGAGTTTAGAGCAGATGCCGCTGGAGTCGGATGGCAATCACGAAAAAATGCCAGGTCGAGCAGTATTCCGACCGAGTCGCGAATGCAGCCCGGCTTGTAGCGGCAGGATCTGCCGCATTGTGGAGTGGGCCAGCCAGACGCCAGACCGCCGTGTATTCGAGCAAATGCCGTTGTGATATATCGCGCCCATTGGTTACTGCTCACTGCGTCTATCTCCTCCCCACGAGGTGTCAGCCTTGTCATCAGGCACTTGATGGTGGGGGGGCCACCGAACAGGCATTCTCCCTCCGATGAAGTCCACCACTGGTAATCACTACATCGCTCTGGACCATGTGCGGGCTGTGGCTGCGTTCCTGGTCTTCGTGTGGCATTTCACGCGAGGGATTGATGGGACGCCGGTGCCTTATGATTACCGGCCCGCGTTCTTTGGTTTCAGTCTGCTGAACGAGGGGTACATCGGCGTTTCGGTGTTCATGACGCTGAGCGGATATCTGTTTGCTCGGCTGATCAACGGACGGGAGATTGTCTTCCGTGCGTTCCTGTGGAATCGCGTGCTGCGGCTGATCCCATTGTTGGTTGTCATGCTGATCGTGGCGGGGGCTCTGACATCGAGTCTGGGAGGAAGCCTCAAAACCTATGGGCTGAATATCCTCAAAGGAGTGCTCTACCCCACGCTGCCCAATGGCGGCTGGTCGATCACGGTTGAGTTTCATTTTTATATCCTGCTTCCGCTCCTCTTGTGGATGCAGCGGAAGTCGAAGTGGTTGCCGCTGGTGATCGTGGCTGTGGCGATTCTGGTTCGGTGGGCAATTTTTCATCGCACGGGCGAGGTTCGTTACTACGGCTATTCGACGATGATCGGCCGCATCGACCAGTTTGTCTGGGGGATGGTGATCTGTCAGTACCGGGATCTGATCACCCGGCGGCATGTCCCGGTGATTCTGTTCCTGCTGGGGTATCTTTGGTTCAACTGGGCCTACGGCGATTCGGGGGCGAGCTACATCGGACGCTATTCGAATCATGCCGAGACGAATCCGATCTGGATCATTCTGCCAACGATCGAGGGGCTGGCGTTCGCCGTGGTGATCGCGTGGTACGACACGTCGTTCGAGCATTCGACGACGGGTTTCTCGCGGTTCGTATCCCTGATTGGCGAGTACTCATACTTCATCTACCTGTTCCACTTTTTTATCGTGTTCAACGCCGCCCATTACATTCACACGCAGATCATGGACATCTCGAATTTTTATCTGGCCGCTGGATGGGCCGCAGTGGTCATGATCTGCATGATGCCGGCAGCGTATCTCAGCTCGGTGTTCATCGAGATGCCGTGGATGGCCCATCGGAAGAAGTACATTAAGGTTGACGCTCCCTCCAGTTAGCTTTTGCAACTCGAATGACATTCGCACCGGCGAAGGAAACGGGGTAAAACTCAGTGACTGAGTCTACCTGATCACGCTGTCGTCGAGGTCTCTGATGCGAAGCTCTCTATTTCTTGTTGTTGCAGGTTTGGTGGTTGTGAGTGGCTGGCTGCATGCGGCCGACACCGTCATTGTCCCTCAAGACTCCAAGCTCGAACAGCTGTGGAACGAAGGGGAGTTCACCGAGGGAGCGGCTCGCGGGCCGGACGGGGCGATTTACTTCAGCGACATTCCGATGGAGGTCGTCGGCAAGGTCTACAAGTTCGATCCGAAGACCGGGAAAACAACCGTCTACTGCCCCGACAGCCAGAAAAGTAACGGGCTGGTGTTTGACCGCAAGGGACGCCTGCTCGCCGCCTGTGGAGCGAATCACGGAGCCCGGGCCATTTGTGAAATCACACCGAAGGGCGAAGTGAAGCCGCTCGTTCAGAAGTTCGAGGGCAAGCTCTTCAACGCTCCGAACGACATCGATGTTCACCCGAGAGGCTGGGTCTACATGACCGATCCGTTCTACGTGGGACCTGAACCACTCGAACTCGATCACATGAGCGTCTTTCTCTGGAAGCCGGAAGATGGCTCGGTCACTCGTGTCACCACCGACATCACCAAGCCGAACGGCGTGGCTGTGTCACCTGACGGAAAGACGCTCTATGTGGCGGAGACGAACAACGGGAAGCCACTGCTCGGCAACTCGGAATACGCCGCCTGGCGGATGACGCTGAATGCCTTTCCGATCATGGACGATGGCACTCTCGGTCAGCGGCGGATCGTCGTCGACTTCGGGAAGGATGCCGGGATCGATGGCATGTGTCTCGATGCTGCTGGTCGGATTTATGCAGCCATCCGGAATGAGAAGCGATTTGGGATTGCGGTGATCGATCCGGCAACGGGCAAGGAACTCGCGTTCATCCCCACGCCCGATCTGCCGACGAACTGTTGCTTCGGCAGTGGAGATGACCGCCAGACGCTGTATGTGACCGTCGGTAAGGGGCTGTACCGGATACGCCTCGGTGTCGACGGTCTGTAATCAGATGGAATGTGCTTGTGCCATGCAGCGGTGAATGGCTCGGTTGAGTTTCATCGCTCAATCGTGCCTGGGGTGGCGGGACAGACAGGAATGTCTGTCCTACTATTCGGAGTCGGCGTCGGTTGAGACAGTGGGACAGACATTCCCGTCTGTCCGGTTTAGACGCGACGCTTTTATCACACTCATCTTGAATCAACCTACATCGCGGCCCGCCGCCCGGGCTTGGCCTTCTCGATATGCTCCATGCCACAGCCACCCGCGGTCGGTAACAGCTTACTGGGGCTGCACAAACCGGTGGGGTTAAACACGTCGCGGATGTTGCCCATCACTTCGACATCGGTACGGGTGAAGAGATAGTGCCGTGGTTCGCCGGGGTCAGAATGTCCACCATGCCCACAAGTTTCCCCGTCGGCGGGCGGGCACATGAAGCTGATCTTCTCGACGCCGATCCCATGTTCGCCGGTGACGCTGCCTCCGAGTTCGATGCACTTGGAGAGGATGGCATCCCCTGCCTGGATCACACGCTGGGTCTGTTCGTGGTCTCGCTCATCGAACAGCAGGATGGGATGGATATTTCCATCGCCCGCGTGGAAGACGTTTACGATGCGGATCTGATACTTCTCGCTCGTGGCTATGATGAAATCGAGGATCTCCGGGAGCTTGGTCCGCGGCACAACACCGTCCTGGGTGCAGTAGCTCGGTGACAGGCGACCAATCGCCCCGAACGCCTGCTTACGGCACTTCCAGAGTAACGCCCGCTCTTCGGGCGAGTTGGCCATCCGCACCTCGCGGGCCCCTGCACCTTTGCAAAGGTCGACGATTCTCTTCGCCTCTCCATCGACAGCCACTTCCAGCCCATCCACTTCGATCAGCAGCACTGCGCCGGCATCGAGTGGGAATCCAAAGTGGAACGCGGCTTCGAGGGCCTCGATGATGCCGTTGTCCATCATTTCGAGAGCTGCGGGGACTATGCCCGCTCCGATGATGGCAGAGATCGCCTCGGTGGCGCTACGAACAGTGTCGAACACTCCGAGCATGGTGCGGAAGGCCACCGGGTCGCGACTCAGTCGCACCCAGACCTTCGTGACGATGCCGAAGGTCCCCTCGCTGCCGACGAAGAGCCCGGTCAGGTCATAGCCCGGCGTGTCCTCGCACGGACTCCCGAACTGCACCCGTTCGCCGGATGGCAGCACGACCTCAGCGGCCAGAATGTGGTTGACCGTGACCCCGTACTTCAGCGTGTGCGGCCCGCCTGAATTCGTTGCGACGTTGCCGCCGATGGTGCACGCACCTTGCGACGACGGGTCGGGAGCATAGTGATACCCGCTCCCCTTGAGGTGATTCGTCAGATGGACATTGACCAGTCCCGGCTCGACCACGGCGTACCGATCCCGCAGGTTGACCTCCAGGATCCGCTTCATCCGCGTCAGGCAGATCATCACTCCGCCGCCGACGGTCAGTGTCCCTCCCGCCAGACTTGTCCCCGCCCCGCGCGGCACGAACGGCACGCGATGCTCGTTACAGACCTTCACGATCTGTTCGATCTGCTCAGCTGTGGTCGGAAAGACAACGAGGTCCGGGACCTGCTTCTCGACGACATACCCGTCGCACTCATAGACCAGCCGCTCATCCGAATCGGTCAGGAGATTATCATCACCGACGATGTTTCGCAGTTGGGAGAGCAGTTCTGAATTCATGAGGGACGGTCTGTGCAAAGTTCCAACAAGCGGCAGACGTGGGCTGCCGTAAATTCGAGTCGTTAGTCTAACGAACTGGGACTTCTGTCCCAACCCGCCACTTCACCCCAGCGGGATCTGCAAACCGTCGTAGGCCAGTTCGACCCCCTTCGGTAGTCGGGCATTCGTCTTCTCATAATCAAGCCGGTGCGAGCAGTGTGTCAGGTAGGCCCGCTCGGGCTTCAGACGCTCGATGACTTCCAGGGCCTGCCCCACGGAGAAGTGGGTCGGGTGGGGATCATCCCACAAGGCGTCGAGGATCAGGACCTTGAGTCCCTCCAGCTTCGGCCAGGTCTCCTCGGGGATGAAACTCACGTCGGTGCAGAAGGCCACATCGTTGATGCGATACCCGAGGACTGGCAGCTTCCCATGAATGAGGCGTAGGGGAA
Source organism: Planctomycetaceae bacterium (assembly GCA_947479075.1). Taxonomy (GTDB): domain Bacteria; phylum Planctomycetota; class Planctomycetia; order Planctomycetales; family Planctomycetaceae; genus TH-plancto1. Next base: position 3,255 of record CANJZR010000016.1, on the reverse strand, counting down.
TGAACTGCAGCCCCAGAACCTCGAATGGTTCGAGACCAATCGTGCGGAACTCCAGATCGGGCGTCGAGTGCTGGTGATTGCGTTCTTCTCGCGGCACAAACGCATACGAGAACGTCTGACGCAGGCACTCTTCCACGGCTGGTTCGCAGTACAACGGGACTGGCTGTTTGAGCTTGTAGCCAAAGATCCGCAGATCATCGAGCCCGAGAATGTGGTCGGCATGGGAGTGCGTGTAGACCACCGCATGCACCATATCGATCTGCTCACGCACCAGCTGAATCCGCAGCTCCGGCGAAGTGTCGATGAGCATGGGCCCTTCGGGGGCGGTGATGTAGACGCCGGTCCGGGTGCGCGAGTTGCGGGGGTTTGTCGAGGTGCAGACCGGGCAGCGACACCCGATCATCGGCACGCCCATGCTCGTGCCGGTCCCCAGGAGAGTCATCATGCTCGAATTCGTCGCCGCCATGCCTTGTCCCACTCCGGTTCCGCAATGTTACCGATTGTAGAGCCTGCGTGTTGGTTTCGCCCTCCAGGCGGCAAATGATTTCCCCACAGCAATATTCGTTGCGGACGACGCCGAGCTGATTCGCCCTCCCCCGCTCTCGCTGGGCAATCGCGTGGTCCTCTGTTACATCTTCGAATACAGAGTCTGTCGCTTACTTGGAGCGGCAACTCCCACTCCAGAGTCAGAGAACCCTCATGCGAAAAATGTCGATGGCCTGTTTCCTGCTTCTTGGACTGCTCGGTGTCGGGCGTATTGTGTGGGGACCGTCTGCCGATTCCGCCCGGACAGCTCGGGCAGCTGAGCCTGCGTCGGATATCGCTCCGGTTGAGTCCGATATGCACGAGTTCATGGAGTATGTCTTTGAACCGCCCTACAAACGGCTCAAGCCACTCCTGGTTGGTGAATCGATCGACAAGGCGGGCTGGAAGTCGATCAAGTCCGATGCGCTGATCCTGGCTGAAGCGGGCAATCTGCTGATCGGCCGGACCGCCGAGAAAGAAGTCGCCGAGTGGAATGCCCACGCGAAGAAAGTCCGTGAATCGGGCGGCGCTCTCTATGCCGCAGCGAAGAAGAAGGACACCGCCGAGGCGAAGAAGCTGTGGGCTGGGATGCTGGAAAACTGCAATGCCTGCCACAAGCAGTTTGCAGGTGGTGAGCACATGCTGCAGCCGTAGTGAGTCTCGACCGGTTCATTGAGGTGTTCGAAAAATGGCTTGGTTGCAACGTCACATTTCACTGGGCCCTTTTCGACGGGGTTTCCACCTCGTCACGCGGCAGATCGTGGATGCCCTGCCCGAGCTGAAACAGTTTCGGGTGGGGCAGCTGCAGGTCTTCATCCAGCACACATCCGCGTCATTGACGATCAGTGAGAATGCTGACGTGGAAGTTCGGACTGATATGGAAGCTGTGTTCAACCAGCTGGCCCCGGAGAGTTTCCCATACGAGCACACCTACGAGGGGCCTGATGACATGCCTGCCCATGTGAAATCGGCACTCCTGGGATGTGACGTGCTGGTTCCGATTGCAAATGGTCAGCTGGCTTTGGGGAAATGGCAGGGAATCTACTTGTGTGAGCATCGGAACCGGGCGAACGCTCGGAGTCTGGTTCTGACAATTCACGGTGAAATGATGTAATCCCAGGAAATTCAGGGAGATGATCAGGGAATGTTTCATTGACATGTCGGGATATTGCGATATAAATGGATAACAGGAGTCAGGCATGGCCACGAAACCCGCCCCCGTTCAACAGCTGCGACTCTCTTCGCTTGAGGCTCTGACTCAGGCTGCGGAGTGTCTTAAGATTCTGGCGCATCCACACCGTCTGCGGATGGTGCAGATGCTTCTGCAGGGACGATATACCGTCGGCGAGTTGGCCGAGTATTGTGAAATACCGAGCCACATGGCGTCGGAACACTTGCGTCTGATGCAGCGGTGCGGGTTCCTGACCAGCGAGAAGGAAGGACGCAAGGCGTACTACAGGATCGTCGAGGAGCACTTGGCGAGCATTATGACCTGTATCGAGCGACGCTTTGGGGTCGGCTGATTCTCGCTCCTGTGACATGTCGGATGAATCAGATACATCAAGCCACGGAGGCCAGCCAGGGAGCTGGTCCCATTCCAGGAGGAGATTCTCATGTCGGTGACCACAATTTCGCCTCAGCAGTTGGCAGAACTGTGCAAGTCGGGTAAGTGCGTCGAGCTGATCGATGTGCGAACGCCCGTCGAGTTTCGTGAAGTGCATGTTGATATCGCGAAGAACGTACCGCTCGATCAGCTCAACCCTGCCCAGCTCATGCAGTCCCGAAACGGGACTTCGAGCGAACCGCTTTACCTCATCTGCCGCTCGGGCAGTCGCGGTCAGCAAGCCTGTGACAAGTTTGTCAAAGCGGGTTTTACCAACATTGTGAATGTCGAAGGCGGGACTCTCGCCTGTGTCGATGCGGGGCTGCCCGTCGTGCGTGGGAAAAAGGCCATTTCGCTGGAACGTCAGGTCCGCATCGCTGCGGGGCTGATGGTGCTCACCGGCGTAACTCTCGGGATGGCCTTCCACGAGTGGTTCCACGGTCTGGCAGGATTTGTGGGGGTAGGACTCGTCTTTGCCGGGATCACAGACACCTGTGGGATGGGGTTGATACTGGCTCAGATGCCTTGGAACAAATGCGGTGGCGAGTGCGAATCCGGTAGCTGCAGCAAGTGATGCTTCAGCCACGGAACTTGAGTTGCACTGCGACTTTGGCAACGTGAAGCAAAGCGAATTGTCGCCGCTTTTCAGGTGCCGTGACGAGAGGACGGATTCTGAAGCTCAGGTCGAAGTCCTGAGGCAGACTCCACCGCTTGTTCCACAGGCTGGCCCGGACATACTGTGAGGGAGATTGCGATGCGATTGTTAATCGTGGGCGGAGTGGCGGGTGGTGCTTCTGCTGCGGCACGGGCGCGGCGTCTGTCCGAAGAGGCAGACATCGTACTGTTCGAACGCGGTCCAGACGTATCATTTGCCAACTGCGGGTTGCCGTACCATGTGGGAGACGTGATTCCTGATCGGAAGAAGCTGCTGGTCACCACACCAGAGCTGCTGCGTCAGCGGTTCCGTCTGGATGTACGGACTCTGACTTCTGTTGAATCGATCGACAGAACTCGCAAGGTCGTCACGGTTCGTGACCTCAGCACAAATCAGGTCAAAGAGGAGAAGTACGATAAGCTTCTGCTCGCCCCGGGGGCAGCCCCGTTGCGTCCGCCGCTGCCGGGAGTTG